>JBJTNS010000292.1:0-4116 GCA_046074245.1 Chitinophagaceae bacterium
CGACGGGGGAGTTACAAATAAGTTTAGACTGGACTTTAAGGCAGGATACAAGTTACAATTCAGGTTGTAGTTTTAGCGATGCACCAATCTATCCAATCAACAAAAAATACTATTACCTATTGCCTAAAAATGATGTTTTAATTTACAATAGAGAGGGGCAAATAACAGAACGACTGTTTCCAGAGGAGTAACTAGTGGTGGTAACCTGTACCTTTAATTATGGTAAAGGCTCTGAAGATTTGTTCAGCCAGTATAACTCTTACCATCTGGTGATTGAACGTCATTTCAGATAAACTTATAGCTTCTCCTCTCCTTTTCACCGATTCGGCCAGACCATATGAACCACCAATAACAAAAACCAGTTTAGATGACTCAAGCGTTTTCTTTGTAAGATAAGCGGCGAACTTTTCGGAGGTATAGGTTTTACCGGTTTCATCTAAAAATATAATAGCAGCTTTATCAGGAAGCTGGGATTCAATTAGGGCTGCTTCCGCTTCTTTTAATTTTTCGGGCGGTAGTTTATTGGCATTTTTCACATCTGGCAATTCGACACATTCGGGCTTGCAATACTTACTCAGCAATTTCATGTATTTATCCAAGCCCTCTCTGACATAAGATTCGTTGGTTTTACCGATAGAAAGAATGGTGATGTGCAGCATAAAGATTTTACAAAAAGACCGTGCAGGAAAGTTATCCGTGCACGGTCGATTATTGTTTATTTATTTAATTATTAATTTCCGAGGATAGAGAGTAATTCATCCAGTTTAGGTGTCAGAATAATTTCGGTTCTTCTGTTTTTCGCTCTTGCTTCAGGCGTATCTGCCGGATCAATAGGAAAATGTTCGCCTCTACCAGCAGACATAACACGTTTGGGATCTACTGCACCTTTACTGGTTAATATCCTGGCGATAGAAGTTGCTCTCAGTACACTTAAGTCGAGGTTATCTTTAATGGTTGGCGACTTCATAGGCACGTTATCGGTATGACCTTCGACGAGGATGCTAACATCATTATTCTGGTTTAGTGCTTTTGCCAGTTCCAGCAGGGCTTGCTGACCTTTAGGGTCGACTTCAATACTACCAGATTTAAAGAGCAATTTTTCTTCCATGCTGACATACACTTTACCATTTCTAACTTCTACAGTAAGACCTTGGTTTTTAAAACCCAGAAGTGCTTTCTGGATAGACGCTTTTAGAGCATTAACGGCACTATCTTTAGCGCGCAATACAGATTCTAATTCAGCCACACGCTTTTCTCTTAGTTTTAAACTTTCTTCGGCACTTAAGAGAGAGGCTGACAGATCGCGATTTTTATTTTGCGACATGATTAAAGACGCTTCTTTCTCGTTGAGCTCGCGTTCTTTATTTTTAAGAGCCTCGTTTTTGGCATTGAGTTCTCTGGAGAGTTTTTCGTTTTCGTAACGGTTGTTATCGATGATTTTCTGAGACGTTTGTTCAGACTGTTCGTAGAGCTTTTTAGTACGTTCAAGTTCTGTAAAACATTCAAGAGAATCTGCCTGCAAGCTTTTAAGGTGAGCATTAACAGATTTCACTGTTTCGTTGCAATTACTTAAATCAGACTGGGCCTGCGAAAGCTGAGTATTACATTCTGATTTTGATTTCTGGCAATCATCAAACTTCGCTTGTAAATCATCCAGCTTGCGCTGAGGCACGCATGCAGACAGCAGCAAAGCAGGGATAGCAATATATTTAATTGTTGGTCTCATTGTGTACACGATTAATATTCAAATTTAGTTATTAGAGGGTCTAAGAAAATTCTGAATTGTAAACACGGTCCTTGTAGTGTCAACTATTTAAAACAGTGACAGTTTAAAACATAAAAAAAGCCAGACAAAAATCTGGCTTTAAATTAAGTTTTATGAGAGTTTATCTGCCGATATAAAAGATTCTTGAGATATTGAAACCGAAGTGAATATCACCTTTAGCCCATGAGCCATCTGTTTCAGCCAGGAAACCTTTTTCGTTCATGCCTGTGCTGTTGGTAAAGTGTAACTGAAAAACGTGACCACCAGTTTCGATATCAAAACCTACAGAAAGAGAGTTATGATAAACCGGATTAATCTGACCAGGCAATACGTAGAAATATTCGTAAGTCAGAGCCGTTTTTCTCGTAATTTTATTTCTGCCACCTATACCAATACAGAACACATCATTTTTATACTTCATTGAATCGATGAGGTTTCTGTGAAGCAACGTTGGCATGATTTGCAGAGAGAAATGTTCATTAAATTTCTTAGCCACCAGCAACTGATGGGTATAATACAGACGATTGGTAAAATAATACGGTGTTTGAGAACCATTAGGTTTAAGAGTTTGAACAGCCATATTTGCTACATAGACGATACTTAAAGGACGTTTTTTATCGCCTTTAGCCTGGCGCATGAACTTCACTTTTAAAGAACCATCATACATTTTATTGACAGAACTACGAGCAAGTTCGACATTAATAAGATCGGTGATCCCATATGAGAAACTCATACGCTGATAAGCCTGATCCAAACCAAATAGTTCATAAGAACCTGTGTTTAAATATCCAAAGCGGTGGCATATTCTGTAGTCAAGATTCTTTTACCAATCATTTCGACGCTGTGCGAATTAATGACACGATTGCCTTTAAAGACATTTTGTTCAAAATCTGGTCCCTCATCCATATCCATACCATCCAGCATACTTGAAGTATCTCCGATCATGCCTGGAATATCGGATACAGCAGAAGGTTTAGTGGTATCAGTTTGCGCACTAGCGCTAAAAACGACTGAACTTAAAATTAATACAGCTATCGATCTCATGCTTTTTTTGTGTAATCCATAATAATGTCTACATCAATTTCTTCAGCGATTTTGGCAGTAGCAGTAGCAGGGATTGAAATACTGTAGTCTTTAGGTTTGATTTTGATTTTAGAAGTAGAAGTTACTTTACCATCTTTAACTACAAAAGTAGCGGTACCTGTAACATCTTTTGTTACGTTTTTAATGGTAAGTTTACCAGTGTATGCAGAAGTATAAGTACCATCTTTAGTTAAGTCTACCTTAGCTATATCTGTAACTGTACCTTTAAAAGAAGCTTTAGGGTATTTAGCACTTTCGAGATAGCTTTCGTTGAAGTGGAGTTCCATAGCATCATTGGTAAAGTCGAATCCTTTAATTAGACACATGAATTCCATAGCACCGGTTTTGCTATCGAGAACACTCACTACCTTACGGTTTTCAGCTTTAATATCTTCAAGCGTAGTGTGAGAGAAAAATTTGATTGTTCCAGTTTTAGTCATGTACTGCTGAGCGTTCAGACTAATGCCTAAAAAGGCGATGATTGTTAATGCGAGTGATTTTAACATATTCTTTGATTTATTTTTATTACAGATACAATTATTTTGCCAATTTACATCTAAAGAGCTGCACATCCATTAAATAGCCAGTACAGAACCCAACGATATTGGTGCTATCATCTGCTTTTAACATTTTTACTGAAGGATTCTCGAGTGAGTCCATTTCGCAGGCCACTGACCCCATCATATCGTTACTATTAAGAAACACAGTATATCTGCTGCCGTTCAGATCGATACTTTGAACGCGACCAGACACTTTAATTGCCATATCGCGTACAGTATAAATTTTATTAGCACTATCTTCGTAGTTCGAGAACATTCTGAATAGTTCGGGAGCAGTTACTGAGATTTTCACAGCATCAGTAGGATCTTTGTGTTTAGCGGCTATTACTTTAAAATAGTAAATAACGATACCAGCGGCAATTACGCCGATAACGAACAGCCATATAATTGTTTTTTTCATATTATTAATTGTTTGGTGCGCCTTTGTTGATCCAGTTTTCTATTTTGGCCACATCGCAGGCATTAAGTAATCCATATCCTTTAGGCATGGCAGAATAACCAACGCTGCCTTTAAGAGAACCCAGGAGACGTCCGCCATCTACGCATGATTTGGTGCCATTGTAATTATCTAAGACGATACTTGCATCTGGTTTTGATGTGGTATGACAACCTTTATCAGTACAATTGGTTTTCATGATGGGAGCAATTTTTAGAGAATAAGTGGTGTTAGAGGTATCGCAAGCCTGATTGGGATCAGCTGGATAAATT
>JBJTNS010000293.1:0-3429 GCA_046074245.1 Chitinophagaceae bacterium
CTTCTTACAGTGAAAAAGAATTCAAGTTAAATAAAAAAGCAATCCTGGGTTCAATTGAAAATAATAATTTCACAGCAAGCTCTTTTGGTAGTAAAAACTTCAGACAGTTCTTATATGGTGTAGCCAATCCAATTGGTAAAACTTCATTATCTGAATATTCTGTTGCAAGCAAAATCACCATCGAAGATGCTAAGAACTTCAAAAACAATTTCCTTTCTCCAAATCTTACAACCATTTCTGTTGTTGGTGATGTAAATGAGGCAAGTATCACAGAAGGTCTGTCTTTCCTTAAAAAATGGGAAAACAAAAACTTAACAGTTCCAACTTTTACTGCGTTTCCTAAAGTTGAAAAAACTCAGATTTATATGGTTAACCAGGATAATGCTAAACAAACTAACCTGTTAATGGGTTACCGCACTATCCCTGTTGATATCGATGGCGACTTCTTCAAAGCAACTGTAATGAACTTTGCTTTGGGTGGAGCATTTAATTCACGTCTGAACCTGAACATCAGAGAAGATAAAGGCTGGACATACGGAATTCGTTCTGGCTTCAACTCTGGTGGTCAAAACGTACCAGGTATATTCATTATCAGTGCAGGTGTAAAAACCTCTGCTACAGACAGTGCAATCAGCGAAATTTTCAAAGAAGTTAAAAACTACATTGAAAAAGGTATCACCGATGATGAATTAGATTTTACTAAAAAATCACTTTTAGGTAGCGAAGCTCTTGATTACGAAAGTCCGGGCAGCAAACTTGGTTTCTTAACCCAGATCGTTAACTGGAACCTGGATGGAAATTATAACGCTAAACGCGCTGAAATCATCAAAAATCTGACTAAAGAAGATGTTAATGCAATTGCTAAAAAATATCTTAGCTTAGATCAAATGGTAATCATTTGCGTAGGTGATGATGTTAAGATCAAAGAAGGTCTCGAAAAACTTGGCTTAGGCAAAGTTAAAGTCCTGAAAATGTAATCTTCACCTCATAAAATTTTATAGAAAGTCCCGGCCAAAACCGGGACTTTTTTTGTTGGTATATTGTGGAATGTAAATTCGTATTACACTGAAAAATTGGCTATCTTGCAATGTTTTTAGAAATAAATAGATATGGATCAAAACCCTGATGAGAACAATGTGGAACGCATAATTCCAATTAACATTGAAGATGAAATGAAGACAGCCTACATTGATTATTCAATGTCGGTTATCGTAAGCAGAGCTCTGCCAGATGTCAGAGATGGTTTAAAACCCGTTCACAGAAGAGTACTTTACGGTATGACGGAACTTGGTCTTGCACCAAATCGTCCATACAAGAAATCTGCCCGTATTGTGGGAGAGGTGCTTGGTAAGTATCACCCGCACGGTGACTCGTCTGTATATGATACAATGGTTCGTATGGCTCAGGACTGGAGTCTGCGTTACACCATGGTTGATGGTCAGGGTAACTTCGGTTCCATAGATGGCGACTCTCCTGCAGCAATGCGTTATACAGAGGCTCGTCTTAAAAAGATAGCTGAAGAAATGCTGAACGATCTTGAAAAAGATACAGTAGACTTCCGCCCAAACTTTGACGATTCATTAAAAGAGCCTTCTGTTCTGCCTTCTAAAATTCCGAACCTTCTGGTAAACGGAGCGGCAGGTATTGCAGTAGGTATGGCGACTAATATGGCGCCACATAACCTGACAGAAGCTGTAGATGCTACAATCGCCTATATCGACAACAGAGATATCGAAATCAGTGAGCTGATGCAGCATATTAAAGGTCCGGATTTCCCGACTGGTGCTATTATTCACGGAACTGATGGTATTCGCTCGGCTTTCGAAACTGGTCGTGGCCGTATCCTGATGCGCGGAAAAACTGAAATTGAGACAATGGGTAATGGTAAAGAAATGATTATCGTTACTGAGGTGCCTTATCAGGTAATGCCAAGCCAGATTATTACCCGTGCCGTTGAACTGGTGCAGGAAAAAGTCATCGATGGTATTGTTGCCGTACGAGATGAATCCGGAAGAGATGGAATGCGTCTGGTGTTTGAACTCAGAAAAGATGCTATCGCTAATGTTATTCTGAATCAACTTTATAAATACACTGCACTTCAGTCTTCTTTCTCTGTTAATAATATTGCCCTGGTAAACGGTCGACCAGAAATGCTGAATCTTAAAGATATGATCAGACATTTCGTAGACCACAGACACGAGATCGTTGTGCGCAGAACTAAATTTGATTTAGCCGAAGCCAGAAAACGTGCACATATATTAGAAGGTTTATTGATTGCCTTAGATCATTTAGATGAAGTCATTTCATTGATCAGAAATTCTAAAAATCCAGATGATGCTAAAGATGGCCTCATAACTCAGTTTGGATTAACTGAAATTCAGGCGAAAGCAATACTTGATTTAAGATTGCAGCGTTTAACCGGACTTGAACGTCAAAAGATCAAAGAAGAATACGACGAGTTAATGAAACTGATTGCCTACTTAGAATCAATTCTGAATGACGAAGCCTTGAGATATAGTATTATCAAGGACGAATTAAAAGAAATGAAGGAAAAGTATGGCGATGATCGTAAAACTGTAATTGAACACAGCGCTGGCGAAATTGATATCGAAGATTTAATTCCTAATGAAAAAGTGGTAATCACTATTTCACATATGGGTTATATCAAACGTACCAGCTTATCCGAATACAAAGAACAAAACAGGGGAGGTCGCGGCAACAGAGGAGTTTCTCACAGGGATGAAGATTTCGTAGAACACCTGTTTGTTGCTAATACCCATAACTATATGTTGTTCTTTACAGAACAGGGTAGATGCTTCTGGATGAAAGTATACGAATTACCTGAAGGTGGTAAAGCTACAAAAGGCAGAGCGATTCAAAACCTGATAGCCTTGCCTAAAGAAGATACTATCAGAGCATACTTAAATATAGAAAACCTGAAAGACCCTGAATACCTGGATACACACAATATTATTCTGTGTACCAAAAAAGGTATCATTAAGAAAACAACTCTCGAAGCATACTCTCGTCCAAGAGCCAATGGTATCAATGCCATAACCATCAGAGAAGGGGATGTTCTGTTATCTGCTAAATTGACCAATGGCAATTGCGAAGTTATCATGGCAAAACGCAGTGGTAAAGCGATCCGTTTCAACGAGCAATTAGTTCGCCCTATGGGAAGAAATGCCAGTGGTGTTAAAGGTGTAACTTTAGAGTCTGAAAACGATGAGGTAATTGGTATGTTAACGATAGACAAAGACAAATTAAGAGAAGCAACAGTTTTAGTTGTATCTGAAAATGGATTTGGTAAACGTTCTTACCTGGTAGATCCTGAAACAGGAGAGGACGAATACAGAATAACCGGAAGAGGTGGTAAAGGTGTTAAAACACTAAACATTACCGATAAAACCGGTGATCTAATATCGATAA
>JBJTNS010000294.1:0-5440 GCA_046074245.1 Chitinophagaceae bacterium
TTCGATCCAACAGGTATCGATAGCGGTATTGAAGTATTTAACGGCAAAGCGCTAGTACAGCAGGAACCAGATGCTTCAAGTTTCCCTAATGGTGGTATCAGAAATACTTTTGAAGCTAGAGGTTATAGCGCATGGGACCCATCTTCTCCGGCTTTCATTATGGAGAAAGCAAGTGGTAAAACCTTATGTATTCCAACAATTTTTGTTGCTTATACCGGTGAGGCGCTCGACTATAAAGCGCCATTAATTAAATCTACTAATTTCCTGGTGAAAAACACAGTAGATGTATGCAAATACTTCGACAGCAATGTCTCCAACGCTAAAGTGTCTCTGGGCATTGAACAGGAATATTTCTTAGTGGATGAAGAGTTATATAACCAGCGCCCTGACTTAGTGTTTGCCGGCAGAACACTGGTTGGAAATATGCCTGCTAAAGGTCAGCAACTCGAAGACCATTACTTCGGTAGCATTCCTGAACGTGTATACAACTACATGACTGATTTCGAAAAAGAAGCTTTGAAACTAGGTATTCCACTTAAAACCAGACATAACGAAGTTGCGCCTGGTCAGTACGAATGTGCGCCGATGTTTGAAGAAGCTGATATCGCAATCGACCATAACTCACTCCTGATGGATGTGATGCAGTCTGTTGCTACAAGACATAAACTAAAAGTACTATGGCATGAAAAACCATTCAAAGGAGTAAACGGTTCAGGTAAACACAATAACTGGTCTATCATCACCGATACAGGTATCAACTTGCTATCTCCTGGTCATAGTCCTATCGACAACCTGCAATTCTTAACTTTCTTCATCAACACCATTAAAGCGGTTCACGACCATGCTGATCTGATGAGAGCAAGTATTGCAACTGCTGCTAACGACCACAGATTAGGCGCTAACGAGGCTCCACCTGCTATCATGTCTGTGTTTATCGGAAGCACTTTAAGCGATGTTCTGAATCAGTTCGAACAATCTAAACCAGCGAAAAGCAAAAGCAGCAAAGCCAGCGAAAAGAAAATCAGTGTATACAGAATCCCAGAAATCTTACTGGATAATACCGATAGAAACAGAACTTCTCCGTTTGCATTCACCGGTAATAAATTTGAATTCAGAGCTGTTGGCTCAAGCGACCATTGCGCAAACGCAATCATCGTTTTGAATACCATCGTTGCAGAACAACTGGCTAAATTCAAAAAAGATGTTGATGCCCTGATTAAGAAAAAAGTGAACAAGCTGCAGGCTATCGAACAAGTGCTGATCGGTTATGTTAAAGCTACTAAGAAAATCATTTTCGAAGGCAATGGCTATAGCGAAGAATGGGTGAAAGAGGCTGCTAAGAGAGGTCTGAGCAATATCAAAACCACACCTTATGCATTGGATGCTTACAACAGTAAAATGACTAAAGATTTGTTTGTAAACAACAACATCTTTACCAAAAAAGAACTGGAAGCCAGAACTGAAATCAAATTCGAAAATTACCTGTTGAAAATTCAGATCGAAGGTAGAATCCTCGGCGAATTAGTAAAAAACTACATTGTTCCTTCTGCTGTAGAATATCAGAAAAAACTAATCGATACCATCGAAGGATTAAACAGAATTGGTCAGACAAAAGCTCAGAACAAACACCTATACGAGTTAGCAAGAGAAATCTCTCAGGAAATCAATGCTATCTGGGACAATAATAACAAGATGGTAGAAGAGCGCAAAAAGGCTAACAACCTCGACCATGCTGACAAAAAAGCAAAAGCATACTGTGACAAAGTAAAACCATACTTCGATAAAATCAGAGAAAGTGCAGACAAACTGGAAGAACTGATAGATAACGATGCTTGGAAATTACCTAAGTACCGCGATTTATTATTCCTGAAATAAGTCGGTTAAATATTTAATAATTATTTAAAATCCCGTTTTGGAAATTTTCCGGAACGGGGTTTTTTTTACGACCTTCCAGGTTGTCAACCTGGAAGGTCGTGTTTTTTCCCAAACGGCTTTCCCCCCGCCAATTCTACATTCCTCCCTAAAATCGCCAAACGCTTAAGTCTGAAAACAACTTTTCACTGCAAAAAAATGCATACTTCTAACTGCAAAAAAAAAGCCCCTTTCGGGGCTTTTAAGGTAAATTAAGCTAGGCTCAACATTAACACATTAACACGAAATATTATTGATGAATCAGAACTCTATACGTTCCTTGTTCACTAAACACTACCGAATAAATTCCTTCACTAAAGCCTTCAAAATGCAACTCGGTCATCCCATTTACTACTATTTGTTTTGGATGCACTTCTAATCCCTGTGAATTAAATACTTTAAACGACTCCGATCCATCATAAGCTCGCAGATATACTACCGACTGTGATGGTACCGGATACAACTCATATTTAATCAAATCTGTAACCTGACAGCTTGATTTTACAATAGGTGTACCGTACTCAATCCCATCACTCGTTTGCATAGCAATCTTGTAAAATGACAGTCCCGAATGAATGGCCATATCTGTATAAGAATAATTTTTCTTAGAACTTTCTGCGACTTCAGTATGTATGGTATACCATTGCTTACCATCTGCAGACCAATTTATAATAAATGACTTTGCCTCTTTTTCTGTTGCAACATACCAGTCGAGCAGATTAACTTTCCCAGTACAATTAATTGTCAGACTTAATTCATCTGTTGGCAGAGGAATCAACCAGCTAATACCATATGTGGCCTTAGTTCCTATCTTAT
Organism: Chitinophagaceae bacterium; assembly: GCA_046074245.1. Classification (GTDB taxonomy): domain Bacteria; phylum Bacteroidota; class Bacteroidia; order NS11-12g; family UBA955; genus JABMMZ01. The sequence goes on from JBJTNS010000294.1 coordinate 2,728, forward strand.
TGGCCCTGTCGACATACGAAAACTGAAAACTCATACTGGTGGTTCCTATCTGACTATAGCGGGCGATTAATAAAGATGGATTGTAAGAACTGATTTCTAAACTGTCATTGATGCGCTCACCTGGAGCCAGAACTCCGTCATTATTGGCATCATAATACAACTCATTCGTTGTAGGTGCATATATCCTAACTTTACTGCCAGTGCCAAATGTACCGTCCTCTGCATCGGTTCCCAGTATGGCGCCCGGACTTATACTGGTTCTGTTGAGACGCATAGTGTCAGTTAAAGAAAAAGACGGAGAATTAATGCTGTATGATTGATTACCTGAAACTGGAACTCTCTCAATACCCAAATTCACATTGCTGATATTACTGGTTAAAATCCGTAAAGCAATATTGCCATTTGCACTGCCAGTCTCAATTCCGGATCCGGCAAAATTACCTGTTCCGAATTGTTCACCGGTATTGATCCAGCCCGATGGTAAACTCGCTGCCGGAGCAGATGCACCAATACCTGCCGCCACAGTCGCTAAACGAAGTGTATAATTGGAATATCTTACTCCAGTTAAAGAATATGTGCCATTATTCGGATTCACGAGCGAGCTGTCTACTACCAGTCCGAGATTGTTGACCAGATAAACATACATCGCACTGGAGGATGGATTACCAAATCCTCTGCCATCAATTAAACTATTTGTTAAACCATTACTGTCATTAAATAATCTGCCTGTTACAGTAAAACTACATCCTGTTGTCGCTGCATAAATCGTTGTTCTTTGCTGAAAAACATTGCAATTAGCATCTTTCACTTTTACTAGATAGGTGCCTGGTTCTAAATTGTAAATTACAAAAGAATCTTTCGTGGTGGTGTTCGTGCTGTAAGTATTCGTCGATTCGTTAAACCAAAAAACTCTGTATGGTGAAACTCCCGAGTACTTCACGGTAATACTGTCAAGATTGCTGCCCAGACACAGACTATCAGTCGTCTTAATTATACTGGTACCTCCCATAAATGGATTAATATTGGGTACTGTATAACCTGCATCAATATTTGGAGTCGTGATTGGACCGCCATTCTGACCCCAAACAACAACCAGATTTTTTCCCAGATTTCCACCATTGCTGGCCGCTGTCTTAGTATAAAACAATGCTCCGTTTAAAGACCCTGTAGTAGAACCGATAGTAATTGTTTGATACGGACTCATCAGTATGCCATTGCTACTAGTTGTTTCGTTGTAGTTTACTCCGCCAATTGTAACGGTGTTATCTGCAGCATCTACATCCGAATTGAATGAAACATTATCCGGACTCCCGTCACCATTGACATCAACATACAAATAAGTAGTACTGTCAACCATTACATGCGCTACTGTATAATTGACAGTACCGATAGCAGCATTTGTAGGATCAGCTCCATCACCAAAACTCATCAATACTTTATTCGTCAGGTTTGCTGTTGGAACCGGAGTAAAACCCCAGTCAGAATTCCCATTATTATAATCGCACAAAGCTATCATTATAAACGGTACCGTACTGCAATACCTATACCCTAGTCCTGATGAATTAACATCATCAAAATTACTGGAATTAGCTGCTACACTTATAGTAGTCGTTGCTCCACCAGCAGTAGTTCTCGTTACTGTAATGGCACTGCCTGTAGGATTATATAGGAAATTTCTTACCGCCAGATTGGGTACTGCCGGCATATAATAACAAGTCGATAACTGGTTGTTCGGATTTAAAGAATATGTCCTCCCCTGATAAGGCACAGTATTATACCTCCCAGTCAATAAATACACCATAACTGCTTTGTTTGAACTAATGGTAGCACCCTGGTTAACATTGATGGTTGTGCCTCCCTGGCGACTGTCTACATAATACGTTTCACCTTCGTTCAAAGTATCTGTAATATCTACTGAACCATTGGCATCGCGATCAATCTGTATAATTGTATTAGCTTCTTTAGCCATCACAGATAAACTGGCAATGTCAACTGAATTACCTTTGTTAGCTGTATTAATTCCAATGGGAACTGTAAAAGAAGTACCCCATTTTGCAGCAGTTGGAACCGATGCTCAGGAGACACTTACTGTGCCTAGACTTCCCCAGGCGAACTTGGTTAAAGCACCATTCCCTCCAACAAATATTTTATCCTTACCATCATAATCTACAGTCGCTTGTAAAGTGTTATCACTCGTTGCCCCGTTTGGATTATAGGTGGTGGTTCCATTATGACCGCTAACAAGTTTATTGCTTAAAATAATGGCTTTACCTGCATCTAATAAATCCGTTGGAAAACCTGGAGCAATGCCGTTAGACAAATCGCCATCTCCCCAGATTCTGGTTGAACTTTGTGTTGGTGCTTTTATATTTGATTCATATCCGTCCTCCCAATGATCATATACAACAACAGCATCCGTTGAAACCGATAAACCTATATATACCTGAGTAGAATCCCCATTGGTTGAACTGATGTCTTCCAGAAAATCCATCGCCTCATTTTCTGGCAAGGGTACATAAAATTTGGTTGAGTCGCAGTTAAATAACGAACGCAAGGTCACTATTGCCGTGTCACATGAATTATCAGTGGTTGTGGCTATATTACCATCAGGACCAGCATCGCATACTCTGTAAGAGAAAAAATCTACTCCGTCAAAATTGGTGTTCGGTGTGTAGGTATAATATCCTCCAGAACTAAACGTTAAAGTACCATT
>JBJTNS010000295.1:0-3947 GCA_046074245.1 Chitinophagaceae bacterium
AATCGAACCATTGGTATTCGTATTCCAATTGGTTAACGTCGATTTGCTTTTTGCCTCTGAAACGCTCGTCAGCACCGTAGTATAGTTCTTCTAATTCGTCTTTGTAAGCTTCTTCATCCAATTCCATTTCATAATTGATGAAACCCATACCGTTGTTGACATCCTGGTTACCAGTGTAGTCATCAGGGAAAGCATAGAATAATTTTTCATCCCCTGTCATCACTCTTTTGATAGAGTCAATAACGAAGTTTACGAACTGACGGTATTCGTTATTAGTGATTTCGGTTTCATCCATCCAGAAGGCAACGATACTTACCTGTTTGTTTGGCGCAACGAAAGACTGGAATACGTCCTGATCTCTCTGACCGGAATGATAAGTTCCGGAAGGAATATAAACAGTTCCGAAAGGTTGTGGATGGAACCACAGGCCTCTGCCCTGTACTCCGGTTAAATCGCCGGTCGTGCGGGGTCCACATCCTGCAAATGTAAACAAGCCGATAATCAGTGCCAGCCTGCTTGCGCTGAGCACCTTACTCCACTTGTTTTCTTTAGAGGTTGTCGCTTTTGAAAACTGTCTGACAACAAAATCCATTTGTTTCTTCATGGTCATTCTGAAATATTTGTTTATGTGTGTGTTAAACTTTTGGGTTAATGGGCAAAGGTAATGATTTTTGGACAAATGTCAATAACTTTATATTGGGGTAACGGAAAATTGTGTTCAATTATTGTACACTCGTTGAAAAAATGTGAAAAAAAATCGTATTAGTCTGACTCTCTGTGCATAAAAGGTGGTGTTACGATATTGATTCTCACTGGTGGTGGAATCTTAATCTCGAAACAATAGTTCAATTGCAGTTCGTGTGTACCACTTGATACTGACAAAATCTTTGTCATTGTTAAGTCGTACGAGTAACCTACTCTTAAACCTTTCATCCTACCCTGGAAACCTGAATAACCCAGCATTACTGAGAAAGCGTCTGCCATTGTTCTGTAGGCAATACCACCCCATAATTTTTGCTGGTATTCAACCAGTGCTGTAGCATCCAGCTGCACCACTGAGTTGTATTTAATCATCACTGATGGATGGAAAATCAAATTGCTGTTACCCATGAAATCGTTCATGTCTAAGCCCCCCATTAAGTAAATGTGTTTTTCTGGAGTAGAGAAAACAACATCCTGTGTTGTAGAAGGATTCTGATATACAAAAGTCGAACTGTTTAAGTTCAGCACAGAAGCACCGAACCAAACATTTTTAATAGATACTGAATTATCCATTGGGTTCAGGTAATAAGCACCAGCACCGAAAATCGTGTGGTTGTCATTGACATTAGAACCTGGGATAGATGGATCATTTGGAGCAAGAGGCTTCAATTTAGAACCATCCAGACCTTTTTGAAGGAAGTTTGCTTCAAAACCTAAAGAGATGGAAGCACCATTGCTCATCGGGTATCTTAGAGCACCGTCTAATTTAACGTGTGTGCTGTTTTCATAACCTAATTTATCCTGAATAAAACCAATTCCTAAACCTCCGTATTTGGTAACCGGAGCGGAGAAAGAGAACATCTGAGTTTTTGGTCCCACACTCTTCTCAGCATTGCCTTTTGGTCCGTTAGGATTGGCATTGTCTAATGGCCAGAACTCAGGCGTTCTGTCTTCATAACCAAGATACTGATAGTGAGAGAGAATAGACACACAAAATTTGTTGGTAGCACCTACTGCCGCCGGATTGTACATCGTTCTGTTGAACGCGTAATGCGTGGTGTAGGGATCTTGCTGAGCTGACAGTTTTCCTGCAACAGCTACAGTGAAGATGGCGACTAACAGACGTAGAGAAGGTATAATTCTTTTCATTGGTTGATTTTAGTACGTACGATTTACAAAGATGAAGGATATTTAACAATTAAACAAATTTTTTTACGATTTATTGCCTCAGCATCAAATTACCTCTATTTATCAGGTAAACAAATAGATACAAAATGAAATTTTGTTAAAGCAAAGACAAAAAAAAGACGTGAAACCATTTGATGTTTCACGTCTTCAATAATTTTTATATCAAATACTAGTAAGTGTTGATGCGAATTCTCTTGTTCAACTCTTCCACATCATGTCTGAATTTCTTGTCGGTATCGATTAAATCGTTAACAGTCTGACATGCGTGAATTACAGTACTATGGTCTCTGTTTCCGAAGTGAGTTCCGATATTTTTCAGAGAAGCTTTTGTCAGATCTTTTGCAAAATACATTGCAATTTGTCTGGCCTGAACAATCTCTCTTTTTCTTGTTTTTGATTTAACAGAATCAACAGAAACATTATAGAAATCACATACCAGTTTCTGGATGTAATCGATACTGATTTCTCTGGTTGCATTTTTAACGAAATTCTTCATCATTTGCTTAGCCAGATCAAGATCAATTTCTTTTCTGTTTAGTGAACTCTGCGCAAGCAATGAAATCAATGCACCTTCAATTTCTCTGATGTTATTGTCTACATTGTGTGCTATGTACTCAACCACTTCTCTGTGAAGTGATAAACCACTTTCGTATGCTTTGTTTTCCAGAATAGCAATTCTGGTTTCAAAATCCGGAATGGCTAAGTCTGCAGACAAACCCCATTTGAATCTTGACAATAATCTTTCGTCTACATCTTTGATGTCTTTCGGAGCTTTATCACTGGTTAAAATGATTTGCTTGCCCGACTGATGCAACTGGTTAAAGATGGTAAAGAAGATTTCCTGAGTTCTTGTTTTTTGCGATAACTGATGAATATCGTCAACAATCAGAACATCTAAGCTCTGATAAAAATTAACGAAATCATTTTGATTATTGGCTTTAACAGATTCGACATACTGATTGACAAATCTCTCAGCTGAAACGTAAATTACTGTTTTGTTTTTGTTAACTTGTTTGATCAGGTTACCGATAGCATGTACAAGATGCGTTTTACCTAAACCAACACCACCGAAAACCATTAATGGATTGTAAGCAGTGCCACCAGGGTTATGAGCTACTGCCCAGCCTGCACCTCTTGCCAATCTGTTACATTCGCCCTCAATAAAATTATCGAAAGTGTATTTCGGATTCAATTGAGAGTCAATCGGAATTTTTCTTAATCCCGGAATGATAAACGGATTCTTAATGTTATTGGTAACATTTAATGGTAAATTAACTTCGTTGGTAACAGGTTTTTTGCTGCTGCCGGTTGGAACATTGATCGTGTACGGTCCGTTTGTTGGTGTACTGTTCTCTACGATAATGTTGTATTCCAGCTTTGCGCCAACACCTAATACCTGCTTTAAAGTTTTTTGCAGTAATGTTACATAATGTTCTTCCAGCCATTCGTAGAAGAACTGACTTGGAACCTGAATGGTTAAAACTTTGTTTTCTAATTTAACAGATCGGATGGGATCAAACCATGTTTTAAAACTTTGGGGGTTAAGATTGTCTTTGATGATCTTCAGGCAATTCGCCCAAACAGATTCTGCGTTAAATTGTTGTCCACTCATGCTCATTGTAATTCTTTGATTTTCAATATTTTATTTAAAGGTGTATACTTTTAAATTCAATTCTGAAATTAAGTTCAAAAAAAGTTATTAAAAAAATTTTTTTAACTTGATTGTTAATTATTTTTGGATAACCTTATGCCAGAATCCATATGCCAATTTACGATTAAGCCTACATAAAATTGCTGTTAAAAAACAATTAAGTCTTAATATAAATTTTTAAAAAAAATTAAATGTTTATTTAGCCTTTGTACTCGCCGAATACATTTCTCAACACATCGGCAATTTCACCAAGTGTTGCATAAGACTCTACACATGCAATAATATATGGCATCAAGTTATCAGATCCCGCTGCAGCTTCTGACAACAAACGCAAATTCTCATTGACCTGTTCATTGTTGCGCTCAGCTTTTAACTGATCCAATTTTTGCATCTGTATCTTTCTGAT
>JBJTNS010000296.1:0-4492 GCA_046074245.1 Chitinophagaceae bacterium
GTTGTTTAAGCTTCTTAAACACCAGACTAATGATGGCGGCAGAAACCAGAATTAAAGCTAAGTCGAGAATTAATGGTGGAATATGACCCATATTTTAACTACGGCAAATTACACTATTTTTTTGACAACTTCAAGCTTTAAACGATATACCTTCAACATAATCAGGGTATTTTAATTCCGTATTTTTTTATTTAATTAAAAAATAACAGCATTTTTTTTTCATAATACAGATAAATCAATTAAATTTGATTTTAAATTGTAACCATTAGGGGAATTTGTTCGATTAATTGTTACATATTATAAACCCTTCAACAAAAAACACTATGAAGAAAATTATTTTCTCTTTAGCTTTTATTGCAGTCCTTATTGGCTGCACGCGCCAGATGCCTGAACAACCAGCTCTCTCAGAAGTTCAGTTAAATCTACCCTCCAGTGTTTACGACTACAGTCACGTGAACACCGACAATGGTCAGATTCCGGTTCTATACGAAGACGGCACATTAATAGACAATAAAAAAGCCACCATAGGCAGAGTTCTTTTTTATGACAAAGCCTTGTCATTTAACAATTCAACGGCTTGCGCTTCCTGCCATATCCAGAATAAAGGTTTTTCAGATGTTGTGCAGTTCAGCGCTGGTTTCGAAGGATTGCCAACGAAGAGAAACTCAATGCCTATCAGTAATTTGTATAACAACCGTAATGTGGGCTATTTCTGGGACACCCGCGAAAGCAAAATCGAATCTATGGTGTTTGCACCAATTCAAGACCATATTGAAATGGGTTTTTCTCAGATCAATTTGATTACCGAAAAAATCAGCAATCTGAAATACTATCAGCAATTATTTAAAGATGCATACGGCGATGATAAAATCACAACCGACAGAATGCGCGAAAGCATGGGTCAGTTTTTATTTTCAATTGTCAACGTAAATAGTAAATTCGATAAAGGCATTCAATCAGGTTTTTCTAATTTTGATCAGAATGAAATGGAAGGAATGAACTTGTTTGTTGAGTTAGAATGCGACAAATGCCATTTCCTTCACGAAGACTTTTCTTATGATGGTTCTAAACGCGAAAAATTTGCTAATATCGGCTTAGATGCAGAAGACAAAGACAAAGGAAAAGATGGTTTATACCGTATACCCGACTTAAGGAATATTTCGAGAACTGCGCCTTACATGCACGATGGCCGCTTTAAAACGCTCAGTGAGGTAATTAACCACTATGGCTTCGGTGTTCAGGAAAACTCACATTTAAGCGACGAATTAAAAAACAGACCACCTGCTCATAATTTCGATTCATACAGCGGTGGAAAGAAAGCAGATATCCTGGCCTTCTTAAAAACACTGGATGATGAAAGCAGTTTGACTGATCCAAAATTCTCTTCTCCATTTGCCAATTAAACGTTTAAAAACTTTTATTTTTATTGTGCTGCTAGTTCCTGCTTTTCAGGCAAGCGGAGCCAATGACAGTACCACTAAAAAACTCGGACTGCACTTACTGGTCTCATTAAATCCTGCCCTGCAAGCTTCAGACGCCATTAAGAAAAGTGATCTTTTTTATTCAGGCATTTATTACGAAGTGCAGTATGATTACAAAAAACACCTGGCAGGATTTGGCTATGTACGCTCATATAAAGCAGAGAACACTTACGTTAACGGCATTAAAAAAACAAAAGACCGTTTGCACAGGCGATTAAACCTCTCTTACACCTATAATTTCTATAACCATAAGAAGTGGCAGTGTTATGGTGGTGTTTCATACTATTACCAGCAATCAGACACCATGAACATCCTCTATACTTCTTTAGAGAACCAAACAGAACGCGGACTGCAAACAGAGCATGGTGTATCAGCTGTCTTTAGAGGCGGCTATCAATTCAACCGGTTTTTTAGTTTAATGCTCGAATTGCCCTTGTACCACAGTCGGCATACTTATAGCTACGACAAAGTGTATCCACTAACTCCAAGCATGGGCGATCACAGAGAGAGCAATTATCCTAAAACGCGGTATTTTGTACCCGCAGCTTTGTATTTCAGAATCTCTATCTAGTTTTAAATTTTTAGTTCATTGTGTTTAGATTCAACTAATAACAATTAAACATACACTTGTTACTAAATATCTTATTAATAAGGTTTTAATTTCAATCATAATATTTAAATTTGTTTAACCTTAAACCAAATTTATTATGAAAAAAACAATTATTCTCTCAGTCGTGATGGCTTTCAGCAGCAGTATTTTCAGCGAAAATACCCCATCATTAAAACCTGCTAAAGGTACAGTTACCACACAGGTAGGTATGTCATTGTCGTCTTTTAACAGCAACGTGATGTCAATGGGATTGAATGGCCGTTATTTTGTAAAAGATCAACTGGCGGTGCGCTTAAGTTTACTGATCGACAATCAGAAAGAAGTGACCAACACTGCCGAAAATCCGAATGGAACTGGCGGTACCGGATCTTTCACTACCAACAACAATGGTACTATGATTATGCTTGGTGTTGAGAAACACTTTAATGGCACACGCAGACTTTCTCCTTATATTGGTGCAGAAATAGGATTCGGCGCCAGCGCTGTTAAAACAGAAGGTGTTAATTCTAACAACTCTGTTTACATTGCCAATTACACTGAAAATGGACACCGTAAATTTTCAGATTTTGGGGTGAATACCTTCCTTGGATTTGACTATTGGGTTGGAGAAGGTATATATGTCGGAGTTGAATACACCTTTGCCGCGTATATCAGTTCTAAAGAAAAACAGAGTGAAACGACCAGAAAAACCAATAATAACACTGTCACTACAGTTAATTTCGAAAATAGTTTCAGCAATTTAACCACCATCAGTGCTCTGCCAGTATTCAGACTGGGGTGGAGATTTAACTAATAAAACGCTTTAATATTCGGAAAGTCGCTGTATGAATTTACAGCGACTTTTTTATTGTTCAAAGCACTGAGCAACAGACCATTATTCTCATTTTGAAAGAAATATTCTATATTTAATAAAAAAACTGGCGATTTAGGGGGGTATCCTTCTTAACAAAAACAATACATAATGCTGATTTACTGATACTTAAATTTATTTTACAGATTATGGCATTATCCCTGATGAGCACTTAGTATGAAAAAAACAACATTTAATAACCGCACAATTGTTTTGACAGATGGTCGAGATAATTCTATTCTCAACACTTTAATTGTATTGGGAATTGCCATTACACTGATTTTTTTCAGCGCATGTAAAAAGCCCGGGAGAGGAAGCAGCAACACTTCACCTCAAACAGGTTTTGAGATGCGCATGACTGATGCTCCTGGCGACTACGGTCAGGTGAATGTTGAAATAGTTGGAGCCGAGGTGCACTCAGACATTAATGGGTGGACCAGTTTGAACGTTAAAGCAGGGATTTATAATTTACTGGATTTAACCAATGGCAAAGACACCTTGATTGCCACGGGACAAGTAGCGGTAGGTAAAATTTCTCAAATCAGACTTACCTTAGGCAGCAACAATACTGTGTTGTTTAAGGGCAACACCTACCCTTTGAAAACTCCGAGCGGACAGCAATCGGGGATTAAGCTTCAAGTGAATGCCACTCTTTTAGCGGGCATTAATTACAGCATGTTAATTGATTTTGACGCCGATAAATCGATTGTGCAAACAGGAGATGGCAAGTTCATATTAAAACCTGTTATCAGGGTCGTTAACAAAAGTGTAGATGGTGCCATTAGTGGAATCATCTTACCACAGACAGCTAATCCAGCAGTATATGCCATTTCGGGCACAGACACCTTTAGCACATATGCCAATGCTCTGAGCGGAGGATTTATGATCAGCGGACTAAAAGCAGGCACTTACCAGTTACAGATTCGGCCTAAAGCCCCATACAGAGACAGCACCTTAAATGGCATCACTGTCAATGTAGGAACAGTAACCAATACCGGCATCACCATTTTACAATAAGCTATTTCTGACATAGGCAGGTGCTCCGCATTGAGTGTTCAAGTTGCGGGGCATCTGCATTTTTTTATACATTTCATTGAATCACACTACCGGTCTCACCCAGCAGCGTAAAAACCCTGACCGAATTGCATAAAAAAACCTGAATATTGTATTCAGGGTTTTTAATATCTGTGGGCTGCGTCCACCAAAGCTTGGAGAAGCATAGCGTGATGAGCTATTTAATTCACTGCTGCATTGGCGTAGGTGAAAGCCCTTCTACGCCAAGGCTTTGAAGGGCGAAGGTGGAGGCAATTGGCGAAATGTCGAACTTTTTTGAGATAAAATAATTCAATCATTAGATGAATTATCCTCGAACAATTTTCTGGGATTATATATTAAATGATTTGGAACGCATCCTTAAGACAGAAGAATTAGATGGTTTTAAACCTTTTTTAAGTCAAAAAACTAGAAAGCAGTTGTAACATAATCAAACACTCCCTCATTGTTCAATTTACATTTCTTGATACTCATTTTTTATTATAAATGAACTTCATT
>JBJTNS010000297.1:0-5905 GCA_046074245.1 Chitinophagaceae bacterium
TCAATTGGAACTTTAGGTTCTGGTGCCGATTTAGAAATTGCTGATAAGAATATTGTTGCTGGACAACAATATAAGTCTTTCGGTTTCAACTTCTACGTTCCGTCAATTAATACGGTCATCTAAGGGGTTAAAATGACTTCACAACCGAACCTGACACATCCGAAAAGTCAAAACTGTCATCTAATAACAAAATAGTTTTACCATTCAATTTATGGAAATTGCCAACAAGACATTCCACCACTTCAGGAAAAAGTTGTAAAGCCATTTTAACTCCTTAGATAACCGTATTAATTGACGGAACGTAGAAGTTGAAACCGAAAGACTTATATTGCTGACCAGCAACAATATTCTTATCAGCAATTTCTAAATCAGCACCAGAGCCTAAAGTTCCAATTGAGCCTGTTACAAATGGTGACACTGTTACATTGTTGTAGTTTCCAGTAGACCCAGCTTTTAATGCATTTGCTTCAGTTGTGGTCAGAGCAGAACCGAAAAAGAACCATGATGCAATACCGCTTTGTGCTGCAGTAGTTAGCGTGGTGCAAATACCACAAATTGCTTTAAACCCCTGATAATCAGTATCTGAGCCAGTTTCAACAAATAAACCAGTAGCACCACGTGATGTTGAATATGCTGAAACATTGAAACTAATTAGTAGATTAGATTCTAGTGCAGCCATATCAGAAATGGTGCTAATATCTGGTCTTTCTCCAGAATAAATAAAAAGTTTAGTAGCCCCGGTAGGACCACCAGCTAAAAATTTAGCTGGTAGGGTAACATATGACCCCGAAATCGACGCACTTTTAAGGAAAAGTCGATTGTGGACAATACTGTTGGCGAACGTAGTTGAAACTTGTCCATACTGACTTCCATCTGCGGTCAAGCCAAGATAAGTATTCGATGAGCCATCACCGGAAACTCTAGAAGTATCCAACAATTGTTTGGTTAAAAACATAGAAGCCATTTTTTGTTCCTTACGCGGCGCTTACCATAGAAATGGTGGTTGATAAATGATTGAATGTTGAACCCGCAGTGAATGATAAGTTTTCCAACACTGTTACTTTTGGGTCATCAATTAAGCTGACTGAATCTGTTAGGAAGAAACAGCGTTGTCTAGCATTAATGTAAGCGGAGTTGCTAGTTGAAGCAGTTGGAGCTGCAGTAGAAGAAGCATGAACCAACACCACAGAACCAACAGTGCCAGTTTGTAGTGCAGATGCAGAGCCGGCACCAAGAATAATCGTATTGTTAAAATTTTGATATGCCGATACTACGAATGAACCAAGATAGTTCGCTGAATTAGCAGTCAACATGAACGACTGGAAGTAAGTATCCAATGCAGCAGTTGTTAAATTTGTTGGAAAAGCAACAGTATCTTTGACAAAAATCAATCTGGCGTTTGTTGTTCCATATCTGGTGAACACTGTAGCCAATGACTTTGTGACCATTGAATTTAATTGTAAAGCCATGAAAAACCTCTTTTAAGTATTTAGAAAGATTCTGGTTGAATGGATAGAGTTTGCTGCATAGAACCAGTATTAGGAGAATACATTTGCGTTCCATCATCAACTTGCCCATTAGACACAGCGAAAACTTGACCTGATGAATTCGACGATGGTGTCATAGTAACAATATTAACAAAAGACACCGAGAATGCTTTTTCCACTTGCCCTGGGGCCATTATCAACCCGGCAACTTGAGAACTAACATTAAATGCTTTTTCTACGTTTTTACCAAAATATAAGAATGACGCATCTTGATACGATACATAGGCCGAATTGGAAATACTTCTACTGTAAGTAAAAGCAGAAGATTCTGTGTATGCAAATAAAGATGATGCTAGTTCTGAAGTCCCAACAAATGCCCCACCATCTTTTCTAAAAGATGGATAAGCAGTCATTGTTAAATTCCCATATTTAAATGCATTAGCTTCTACATAAAAAACATTAACATTGCTTTGGGGTGTTACTGGGGTCACAAAAGACCCCATTTTCTTTTTAGATGCACTAAGTAAAATTAGCATTTGTGCCTCAATCAGTTTGTTGAACTGCTGGGAGATAAAATTTAAATCCGAAACTCTTATACAAAGAACCGGATACAATATTAACATCCGACATTTCTAAATCACTATTACTATTAGTTACTCCAACAGAACCAGTGACAAATGAACGACCAGACAAATTAGTTGGGGTTGCATAATTTCCAAACCAAAACCATGTCGCCTTACCACTTGCAGCCGCTGCAGTGAAGGTCGGGCAAATACCCATATAAATTGTCGCACCAGGATAATCAACTGTTGTACTTGAATTGATGCCAGTAAAAGATGGACCCGTATCAATAAAATATCCAGTCGTTGATCTGGTGGTCGAAAATACCGGAATTGGGAATGAAATTAGTAAATTTGATGCGTAATCATTCAAATTAGACATTGCTGAAATTGAAGGTCTACCACCAGAATAAATGTTTAATCTGGTTGCCCCCGCTGCACCACCAGCCAGAAATTTATTATTTGTAGCGGATGTTCCAGAATAAGTTAAAAAGAACTGTTGCGCGGCTTTTGTTGACCACGCATCCCGACCATACATTGAAGTGGTATTAGTTGATGTTACTTGTAGGTAAGTTTCAACATCAGAACCACCAATGCTAGAACCAGTTCTGGGAATGGCAATTCCCGGAAATGGTGTGGAACCAATATTCGCCTTACATAAAATCCCTGGACCCATTAAAATAGTTGACATAATTTACCCCGCAGATGAGAAGTTGAAAGAAGCGCCATAAAAACTATATGTTTGTCCGGCGACTATATCTAATGTATCTAAAATAACCATGTCATTTCCACTGGTCCCAACAGAATTTGTTATAAATGAATAATTATACATTTTGAAATCATCGGTTCTACTAGCACCAGTATAAGTTCCAGCATTAGCTAATGTGGTCGCTGATGTCAATGGGAAAAACGATGATGGCGCTGTAGTTGAATTTCCGTATAATGTAGTAACTAAAGCACTCCCAATACGTCCAGTCTGTTTGGCAGTGTAAGTTGCCAACCCATCATACCCCATACAACTTGGGGTAATTAACGATGCTGACGGAATTTTATCCACAATGCCCATACAATTTACTTCATTGCCTGGAGTTCCACCATAATGAGTTGAACCATTTAATGCGGAATTAATGTATTGTATTACGCCAGCTTGTGATGTTGGGACTGTAACTTGGTCGGAAACTAAAACAATACATTGATAATAGACGATGCTGGATGAAGGGGTGAAATGTGATGCGTATCTACCAAAATATGATGCTAAGTTTGCAGTAACTTGAGGACTTAAATGTAACATACAATTTCCTTAAATTGTTATTTGCGAAGGGAACTCAAACTTGAACCCCGCCGAAGCGTAGAAATTGCCCATCTCTACATTAGTATTAGACATAATCAAATCGCACGAACCATCGTCAACTTGACCAATTGAACCGATAACAAAAGCAATGTCGCTAAGATTCGTGGGGCTCGATGCATTTCCGAACCAAAACCATGTTGCAACCCCAGATTTAATTGCTGCAGTTTTTGTGGAACAGATTCCTAAAATGAAACTAACAACACCAGGATTTTTGAAAGTTGAGTTAATGGTTATGTTCGATGCGTTATAGAGATCATGTGTCAAACATCTAATTCCCTTTATACCTTCCGGGATAGAAAAAGAAATTAGTAAGTCTTGACTATAATCGTTTAAATTTAATACTTCATCACAGCTTGTTGGCTTTGTTCCAGTATAAACATTTAGAATTGTCGAACCGGCTGGCCCCCCAGCCAAGTATCTTTCATATACTGGTAAAGATTTGGTCGTATTAAAATTTATAATTGGGTGTAATTGAACCCCGTTTGCATTATATGTTCCAGTCCGCCCAAGTGGCTCGGTCTCAATTTCTACTCCATAGGTATAATCTTCAAACCCACCAACATTTCTACCAGAAACTAAGCCAGAAATAACGGTACTTGAGTATCTGGGCGTATCTGATGGGCCATATCTAAATGCTTGGCCGGTTGCAGTGTTTGAAGATACATAATATTTAGAATGATATAGCGCAGTGCCAAATTGTAAAGTAGCCATTACCATACCTCACTTACTTTTAGTTTGATTGAGTTTAAGAAAGTTGTCGAGCTATTAGAAATTTGGGTTGATGAGACATCAAAAATAGATCCATTATTTACCCCGAATGAATCAGATACCATCAACATCTTGTTATATCCATAACATTCGATATCGTATTGTGCCCCCGCCGGTCTATACACATAATTAGAACCATTAAATCCTGTAGATGAACCTTCCACAAGATTGGTACTAACTACGCTAGAAGCAGCACCCTCACCAATAGCCACATAATTAGCGCCAATCCCCTGATTGGTATTTGGTGCCAAAATTGTGCCCACCGACACACCGAACGCAATGGTGCTGTAAATTCTTCCGGAAGTTAAAATAAATACTGATCCAATTGTTCCCTCGGACACCACAGTAATTGGAAGAGGACCATTAAAATAACAACCATTTTCATCAGAATAAAAATTTCTATTTGATCCAACAGGAACCGCACAAAAACCTAAAAAATATTGTCGATTTGCCCCACCTGCCCCGTCGTATGAAGTCCAATTAATCGTGGTATTAAGATAATCATGATGTGTAAAATCCCTACCAAGAAAGCTCGCGTATTGCCCTGGGAGTAAAACGTTATTTTTTGCAAAACAAATCACTAATGGGTGATGACCAGTTGCGCCATTTCCAAAGATTTGGGATGTGAAGTTTTTTCGAACTCTTTTACTTGCTAATAAAGCCATAATTTCCTCATACCGTATAAAAAGCAGGGACATCTAATTTGAACCCTGAAGAATAGTATTTTTTCCCAGCCGTAATATTCGTATCCATCATAACTAAATCACCCGAATTGCCACTTGATGATACATCACCAGTAACGAAACACACATCTGTTAAATTTGACGGGGAGTTGTAGTTACCAAACCAAAACCATGTAGCTTGTCCGGATTGCGTGGCATTAGCGCCTTGCGGACAAATTCCAGCAATAATACTGAAACCACTACCATAATTATTTTGTGAACTACTAATCTTAATAGAACTTGTTAAAGAAATGTCAAGAAACTGAAATCCACCACCGCCATTTTCGGAATACGCAGGTATTGCAAAGTCGATCAGAAGATCACTGTTATAAGTAGTTAAATCTGTCATGCTAGACATACCGGGCTTTGCGCCTTTATACACTCTAAGTCTAGTCGCACCAGTTGGCCCACCGATGAGATACGAAACCGCCCCAGAATCTGCCAGCTTAGACGTGGTAATCGTAGCTGGAACCGTTGAAGTCTCCATAATGTTTTGGATAGTTTGATTTTGTCCAGTAGTAGCATATCCGGACGTTCCACCGTTTGGAAAATCACTAACGCCAGAAATAAAACCAGGACAAAATGCGTTAGCTGTTGTATAACCGCCTTTTGTCTTTAGATAATACGGTCCTAAAATAAATGTTGCCATAATAAACCTTAATTAAAATTATTTAATCTGATTTTGAAGCCAGTTAATTGTAAAGGTTGTCCAACTGTTGTAGTCATACTAGATACCTTAACAAATGGGGTTCCGGTAGTTGATACTGAATCCGTAATAAAATTAAAGCTGCTATAACATTCAGGAGCAAACGCATTGTAGTTGGTAGATGTTACTGCTTTAGACATCATGATACTACCCATAGAATCAGTTCTATTAGTGTCTAAGTTTGGTGCCACCGCACTCCATGCGGTTGTTGCACCGCCACTGTTGTTTGTCAAAGATAGTCCGGTGGAAGAAGTATTAGTGATACCAACCATCATCGCAGACCCGATGGTTCCAGAGTTATTTACTACCAT
>JBJTNS010000298.1:0-5689 GCA_046074245.1 Chitinophagaceae bacterium
TGTGCGATTTGAAAAAGGTTTGATCGATATAAAGCGGTTGGAAATCACCCACATCAATGTTTAAGATAAAATCATCTATTTGCTTGTTGCCCCAGCGCATGGCAGCAGTGAGAACATAATCCAGCTCATACTGAAATTCAACAGAGCCGGCACTGGCGAAACGGTAGGTATGGATAATCTTGTTGAGGCCTTTTTTGAAATGCGCTTTAAAGTGGTAAACATATTTATAATCGAAGATGTAATCATCAGCTGTTCCGTTGTCTTTTTTTGGCCATTCGGCAGTAATGTATTTGCCATCTTTATAGTATTTGTCGTTTTCAACTATCGCTACTTTGTAATCCTGATTCACCTCATTCATGTTAACTGTAAATTCGTAGATAAAAGGATGCCGGCCATTCAGAGGTAAGCTACCTTCGCCTTCGCCGCCCGGACTGTTAGCCTCAAATCCTACTTCCAGATCACGGGCTTCATCCGGGTTAAACATTTCATAGTACACACATACCAGAAAATCAGGGCCCACTTTTTTGATGTTCAGAATCTCTTTTTTAACCGAAATGCGGGTTTCTACTACAGGAACCAACTGATTGCCGGAAGTATAGTAAACGCCATCATTTGCGCCAGCTTGAAAGATAAATGCCAGCATCGAGATAGATAAGAGCAATAGCTTCATAATTAAACGCAATTTAATGGTTTATACATCAAGTTTGAAATCAATATTTCACTATCTTCGCACTCGCCAAAAAATTGTGAAAGTAAAAGAACTCGTAGAGACGTTTGGCAAACATGCACAGATTCATGAATTTCTGGTAAACGCCGGATCTTCAGGGCAGCATATTGCCCGATTTGAAGGCTTAGCAGGTTCTGCTATATCGATGGCCATTGCCAGTATTTTTGCCTGCCGACCAAGAAATATTCTCATTCTCCTGCCCGATGCCGAAGAGGCAGAATTTTTAAGAAGTGATCTTACCCATCTGCTATCTGAAAACGAAGTGTTGTTTTTGCCAGATAGTTTTAAGAAACCATTTGACCTCGATGAGATAAATAACGATGCTATTCAGTCGCGCGCAGAGGTTATTACCAAATTGCAACACGCTGTTCACCCTCATATTGTGGTAGCTACACCAGAGAGTTTCTCAGAGAAAGTTATCAGCAACGAGCAGTTAAAGAAAAATTCGTTTGATATCAAACTCGGCGATCAGCTCGACTTAGAATTCCTTGCAGATTTTCTGGATGAGAACGAATTTGAACGTGAAGATTTCGTATACGAACCGGGGCAGTATGCCATTCGCGGTGGCATCATCGATATTTATAGTTTTAGCAACGAAAAACCTTATCGTATTGAATTAGATGGTAACCTTATCGAGAGTATCCGCACTTTCGAAATTGATACTCAGCTGTCGGTTGCTAAAATTGGCTTGTTAAGCATCGTACCTAATATCCAAAGTAGCGGAATTGCGGGCGAAAAAGTATCTTTGTTCAGGTACCTTGGAGATGATGCCATCGTGGTGCTTAAACACTTTGAAGATCAGTTTCAGTATCTGGTAAAACAGTGGGAGACTCTTAAAGATGAAGACAAGCATCCTGAAAACACCTGGCTGGCACCCAAAGACATTAAAAATCTAATTTCTGAGTCGTCAGTCATTGCCGAATTCGGTGCAATGCATGCGTTCAGATCACAGAAGATTTATAAATTCAATACAACACCTCAGCCTTTGTTTCAAAAGAACATTGAGTTGCTGATGAACCACCTGCAGGCAAATGAACTGAATGGTGTGATGAATCTGGTGTTCAGTGATACCGGTAAGCAGATAGAGCGACTTATTGCTATCATACAAGACCGTCAGAAGCAGATCAATATTGTGCCAATTTATCACGGACTGGCAGAAGGTTTTATGGATGCCGATCTGAAAATGGCCTGTTATACCGAGCATCAGTTATTTGAAAGATATTACCGCTATAAAACCAACAAAAGAGGGTATACCAAAAGCACCGCACTAACACTAAAAGAGCTCAGCGAATTACAACCCGGAGATTTTGTGACGCACATCGATCATGGGGTTGGAAAGTTTCTCGGACTCCAGAAAACGCTCATGAATGGAGTGGTGCAGGAGGCTGTTAAAATAGCTTATCGCGATGGTGATTTGTTATTTGTGAATGTCAATTCGCTGCATAAAATCTCTAAGTTTTCCGGTAAAGATGGCACCGATCCTCATTTGCACAAACTGGGATCTGGCACCTGGGAAAAACAAAAAGCCAGCACCAAGAAAAAGGTTAAAGATATTGCCCGCGAACTGATTACTCTATACGCTAAACGCAAATCTCAACCAGGCTTTGCTTTCAGTCCGGATTCTTATATGCAAATAGAATTGGAGGCGTCTTTCTTGTATGAGGATACCCCCGATCAGGCCAAGGCAACGGAAGAGATTAAGAGGGATATGGAGAACGAAAAGCCTATGGACAGACTGCTTTGTGGTGATGTTGGATTTGGCAAAACAGAAGTTGCTATACGCACAGCTTTTAAAGCGGTGTCAGATAGTAAACAGGTTGCAGTATTAGTACCAACCACTATTTTGGCACATCAGCATTACAGAACTTTCAAAGAAAGATTAAAAGGCCTGCCGGTGAATGTCGATTATATTAATCGTTTTAAAACAGCAGCCGAACAGAAGAAAACCATACAGAATGTTAAAGAAGGCAAGGTGGATATTCTGATAGGAACGCACCGTATTGTTGGAAAAGATATTAAGTTTAAGGATCTCGGATTACTGATTATAGATGAAGAGCAAAAGTTTGGTGTAGGCGTGAAAGATAAGTTAAAAGAGATAAGGGTGAACGTGGATACACTGACATTAACAGCAACACCTATTCCGCGCACTTTGCATTTTTCTTTGATGGGTGCTCGAGATTTGTCGGTGATCAACACGCCACCACCCAATCGCTTTCCGATTAAAACGGAACTACATACCTTTAACAAAGAGATTATCCATAAAGCTTTAACCCACGAACTCGGTCGCGGCGGTCAGGCTTACTTTGTTCATCACAGAGTAAAAGACATATACGACTATCAGAACATGATAGAGATGATGATTCCTGGAATTAAAGTCGCCGTTGCACATGGTCAGATGGAAGGTCACGAACTCGAAGACGTGATGGTGCGATTTATTGAAGGGGATTACGATGTGTTGATAGCCACTACTATTATAGAAGCCGGACTGGATATTCCGAATTGCAATACCATCATTATTAATAATGCCCACATGTTTGGTTTGAGCGATTTGCACCAGATGCGGGGAAGGGTAGGAAGAAGTAATAGAAAAGCCTATTGTTATATTCTGTCTCCTCCATTGAATTCATTAACGTCTGATGCTAAAAAAAGACTAAGTACCATCGAAGAATACAGCGACCTTGGTGGAGGTTTCCATGTCGCCATGCGCGATCTGGACATCAGAGGTGCTGGTAATTTGCTGGGTGGCGAGCAAAGCGGATTTATCAGTGAAATTGGGTTTGATACTTACCATAAAATTCTGGATGAAGCCATACGCGAATTGAAACATGATGAGTTTGCAGATTTATTTGCAGATTTTAAAGAAGATGTCAGCAGCAGAGATTGTCAGGTAGACACCGATCTTGATATGCTGATTCCTGATTCTTATGTGCGCAATATGCCCGAGCGTCTGAGCTTGTATACAGAGTTGGGTAAAATCGAAAACGAAGAAAGCTTAAGTGCTTTTTCAGAAAAACTCATCGATAGATTCGGCCGCTACCCTAAAGAGGTAAGTGTTTTGCTGTCTTCAGTGCGATTGAAATGGATGGGTAAAAAAATGGGTTTTGAGAAAATTTCCCTCGAGAAAAATTTTATGAAAATCTATTTCCCTTCAAACGAAAAATCAGCCTTGTATGACAGCTCTGCTTTCATGAAGATTATGCAGTTTGTAGCAGCACATCCGAATCGTTTTGATTTAAAGCAGAGTTCAAAAACTGTTATCATGATGGTTAAATCAGTTGATAATATGAACAGAGCTACAGATGTATTATCTGAGTTGCAACAATTATACGACTTTAAATAATTGACTATTTGCAACCTTAGTAATAAAATGATTTTTATTTAACTTTAATTTGCAGATATTTGAGCACTCGAAATTTTTAAAAGTCTGACAATTAACATGAAAAGAATCGTACTAATTAATGGCGCATTAGCCAGTGTAATGGCAAGTTTATGGCTGGCCTTGAGTATTTTTGTCGCTACAGATAAAATATTGGATTTGGGCATGTTTATTGGTTTTTCGACCATGACACTGGCCTTTGTTTTTGTATTTATAGCGATAGCTCAGTACAGAAATAATGTAAACGGAGGTTATATCAGTTTTGGCAAGGCCTTTCAGATTGGATTTCTTGTAACCCTGATGGCATCCACTGTTTATGTGCTTGTCTGGTTGATTGATTTTCAGTTTTTCAATCAGGATTTTATGGCAAAATACAACGAAGCCGTTTTGAATAAAATGCGCTTGAAGGGCGTGAGTGCTGTAGAGCTGGCAAAGAAAGCCAAAGTGATGGCAGAAGAAGCCTACATTTACAACAACAGTATCTGGGTTAGAATTGGGTATACGTATTTAGAGATTTTGCCCTTAGGTACTTTAATCACTGCGATTGCGGCATTGGTATTAAAGCGCAAGAACAAAGCATCAGAATCTGCGACAATTGCCGAAGATTAATTACATATTTCGGCGATATTGACCACCAACTTCAAACAGGGCAGAGGTAATTTGACCAAGCGAACAAACTTTACAAGCTTCCATTAAAGCCTCAAAAATATTGTGGTTTTTAATGGCTTCTTCCTGGATATGTCTTAGCTGGTGCTGAATGGCTTCCTGATTTCTGTTGTGCAGCAATTCCAGCATGTTGATCTGGTATTGCTTTTCTTCTTCGGTCGCTCTGATAACCTCTTTAGGTAAAACCGTCGGTGAACCTTTGCTACTTAAGAAGGTATTCACACCAATGATTGGGAATTCGCCAGTATGTTTTAAAGTTTCGTAATACAAACTTTCTTCCTGAATCTTGCTGCGCTGGTACATGGTTTCCATCGCACCCAGAACTCCACCACGTTCGGTAATTCTATCGAACTCAGCCATTACTGCTTCCTCTACCAGGTCGGTTAACTCTTCGGTGATAAACGAGCCCTGCATTGGATTTTCGTTTTTCGCTAAACCTAATTCGCGATTAATGATTAACTGAATGGCCATGGCTCTTCTTACAGATTCTTCTGTAGGCGTTGTAATGGCCTCGTCGTAAGCGTTGGTATGTAAACTATTGCAGTTGTCATATATGGCGTAAAGCGCCTGTAAGGTGGTACGAATATCGTTGAAGTCGATTTCCTGTGCATGCAAACTTCTGCCGCTGGTTTGGATATGGTACTTCAACATCTGAGAACGCTCGTTAGCACCATACTTTAACTTCATGGCTTTGGCCCAGATTCTACGGGCAACACGACCGATAACGGCGTATTCCGGATCGATACCATTGCTGAAGAAGAAGGAGAGGTTCGGACCGAATTCGTTGATGTCCATGCCTCTGCTCAGGTAGTACTCCACATACGTAAAGCCATTCGCCAGTGTAAAGGCTAATTGCGTAATAGGGTTGGCACCCGCTTCGGCAATGTGGTAACCACTGATAGAAACAGAGTAAAAGTTTC
>JBJTNS010000299.1:0-3545 GCA_046074245.1 Chitinophagaceae bacterium
CCCAGGTTGCAGGTTTCTTTCATAACTATGTCAATTTAAGCGATGGAACAGGCGCATCATTGGAAGCCGTTATTTTCTGGCTGATATGTTTGTTCATCAACACCTGGATACTCAGTAAAGGTTTAAGTGGCGGAGTTGAAAAAACCGCCAAAATAGGTATGCCTTTGCTAATAGGATTTGGTATTTTGCTGGCGATTAAAGGTATAACACTAAAAGCCGGTACCGACAAAGCACTATTCGATGGCACTGTAGGATTAAATTATTTATGGACCCCTGACTTCGATTCAATCTGGAACTTCAAAGTATGGCTTGCAGCTGCAGGTCAGATATTCTTCACACTCTCATTAGGAATGGGTTCTATACATTGCTATGCTTCTTACATCAAAGCAAACGATGATATTGCTTTAAACTCACAATCTGCAGGATGGATGAACGAATTTGTTGAAGTAGTATTGGGTAGTTCTATCCTTATTCCTATTGCGGTAGGTTATTTAGGCATAGACACTGTAGTTGAAATGACAAAAACAGGAGGACTGGGATTAGGATTTAAAACACTACCCTATTTGTTTCAGCAATGGGGACCAGTATTGGCTGCCATAGCAGGTGTTATGTGGTTTGGTCTGTTGTTCTTTGCGGGCATTACTTCATCTTTAGCAATGGGAACACCCTGGATAGGTTTCTTACAGGACGAGTTTAACTGGAAGAGAAAAAGTGCTGCCTGGTCATTTGGCGCAGTGGTTTTAGTATTAGGGTTACCAACAGTGTTATTCTTTAATCAGGGCGTATTCGACGAGTATGATTATTGGGCAGGCACAGTTTCACTGGTGATTTTTGCTTTTATTGAAATCATACTTTTCTCGTGGATATTTGGAATAGATAGAGGCTGGAAAGAAATTATACAAAGTGCGGACATCAGAGTACCGGTATTCTATAAGTTTGTCATTAAGTATATCACACCAATATTTCTGGGACTGGTATTCTTCGGAAGTTTGCCGGATATATGGAAAACCATACAGCACACAAGCACTAAAAATGAAATAGCTGCCATTAAAGAACCTGATGTATTATTAAAAGAAATTCAGAGTATCAAAGTTGCTCAACTTAGTAAAGTTGAGGATAGTATTATTTTTAAAAGTGATAATATTATGAATACCGCGTCGCTGAGTAAAGAAGAAAAAAATGCCATCTTCTCAATACGGGAAAAGCATCAACAGCATGAGCAATTTACCGATAGTGCATTTGTAATACATAAAAACGAAAGGATTGCGGACTTGGAAAAGAATATGTTGTATAAAAATATATCGCGACCATTTCTGATAATTGTATTTTTATTAATTTCTTATATGGTATATTTGGCAGCCAGAAACAAACAACGAAAAACCCAGTAAAATCGATGAATACAAGCGCTCTCATCATGGTGGTATCAGCCTTTAGTGTGGTCATTTTCATGACGATTTACTATTTCGTTAAAGTTTTACGCACACCACCAAAAGACCCAGAACACGACAGTTATTTAGATACATGAAAGACTCACTTAACAACGCAACAGTTACAATTAAAAGTTTTCAGACAACATTAATAGTATCAGAAATTCTGATAACGGCGATTGTATTGTTTGGTTTCTATTTGATATTTAATCAGTTCAACAAGAAGAACAAAGAATTTAAAAACAAACCATTTTAAGTTTTTTTCTTTTTACGTTTGAACAATCTGAAGACATTAAAGTCTTTGGTATAGACAATACCCACTCCATTTGTTGTAATCGGAGTACTCAGAGAAGTGGTATTTACCTGGTTGAAACTTGATCTGGTGTAGGCTTTCACTTTTACATTTCCCTTTTTAGTAATTTTGTATTCCAGATTAATATTCGGCATAGTGCTGTAACTGCTCACACTGCCATCAAAACTTAATTTATCGTTGAAGAACTTACTGCTCAGCATCAATCCATATTCAGGAGGCAGAGTAATTGAACCATTTTTATAGATAACATTGACTTTCCAGTTAGGATCTATTTTATTGAGCCAGTTACTTAACTGAGAAGACAGCAAATCGCTACCTGCAGAAGACAGAGCAGTAGAACCAGCATTGTTGAGACCAGTATTACCCTGAGCAAAGGTTGGTGGCAGAAACTGGCGCATCAGCAGTAGACTAAATACCTGTCGACTGACCTCTTCTTTATCTGATTTGATACGACTGATAATACTCGACAAACTGCTGCTACTGTTACCTGCCTCCTGTTGGAGTTTAGGAAAATTCAATCCGAAACTCACCTCTGGAGAAAATAAATTTCCTTTTAAGAAAAGTTCACTTTCAGCAGTAATAAGCTGATTTGGGGTCGACTGTGTGCTGGTGCTCGCAATACTTACAGCTGACAGCAGTGGATCGGGATTAGCATTTACAGCATATATAGCTGCAATATCCAGCTTAGCGTCTAAAGGATCGCCATACCATGTAATCGTACCACCTGGTTTAATTCTGAAAGGTTTATTATACAAATCGAATGCAGTAAACAGGTATTCTCCAGCTTCCACTTTATAGGTACCGAACATATAAAAATCAGCCGACTTGTTCATTTCCATCCTCAGGTTACCAGAGCCGGTACCAGAAATTTTATCCCCCAAAGTTTCATCAAAGATGATTTCAACTTTAGCATCGTTGGTTGCTTCTATGTCCATCACCAGCGAATTGATTGGGAACTCATCTTCCTCCCTTTTCACTTTTTTCTTAGATGTTTTAAAATGCACATAACTTGGCAGACCAGAGGCATCGCCCTCGCTGATGGGCAGGTAGAACTTTGTTCCCGCTTCTGTCTTTGCATTTATTTTAATATCCAGATTATCGAAGGGACCATTGAAACTGGCATTTCCAGAGGCATAGGCAGTTCCATAGTACAACTCGTTATCTTGCTTAGCAGTGTTCAGGACATGGAACTTATCCAGATCCCATAAATTGAGATTGAATACAAACTTATCAAAAGATTTATGGAACAGATATCCTTTAGCTTTACCAGAGCGACCTTTATCATCATAGAATACGAATGGAAGAATCGTCATTCTGTTTTTTTCGCTCTGAACCCTTGCCGAGAATTTAACCGGCACATTCAGATAATCGACATTTACTTCTGCATTTTTAACCAGAACATCCCCATCCAGAACCGGATGATCAAATGAACCACTGATACGCATGCTGTCTGCCGTCATCACCTGCCCCTTCATATTTTTGAATATCCCTTCAAGATAAGGTTGAAACACTCTGATATCAGAAGGAGGCAGTTTAGCATACAGGTTTAAATTGTTGTTTTTTGAAGCGAAATCGATATCCCCTTCTACAGTCATAGAATCAAGTAAACCTTTTTCAATAAATACTCTGAGGTGTTGCCTGCTACCCAGAGTTTGATTTCCGGTATAGACTGATAAATCGCCAATAGTGTCTTTGCCAATTGTGAAATCTTTGATACCGATATTCGATGTATATTTTCCAACTCCATTGCTCACTCTATAAGTAATGGTACCGTTTGAAATTCCACCCAGCGCTGGAATTTTATT
>JBJTNS010000300.1:0-5333 GCA_046074245.1 Chitinophagaceae bacterium
GTCGACAACCGATTTAACTGGAATTTGTTTAGCACCTCTGTTCAATCCGTCTGATGTAATAATCACTTCGCAGCCAGAATCCTGAATACGATCTGCGAGTGCATTAACACTAAATCCAGCAAATACTACCGAATGTACTGCGCCTATACGAGCACAAGCCAGAGTAGCAAACGCCAGTTCAGGTATCATCGGCAGATAGATGCATACTCTGTCGCCTTTTTTAACGCCTAAGTTCTTCAGGATATTGGCCATGCGGCAAACTTTCTGATGCAATTCGCGATAAGTAAACCGGATAGATACTTCTTTAGGATCGTTGGGCTCCCAGATTAATGCTATTTTATTGCCGCGCTGCTCCAGATGTCTGTCCAGGCAGTTTTCGGTGATATTGAGTTTTCCGTTTAAAAACCATTTGATATCCGGACTTTCGAAGTTCCATTCCAGGGTCTTATCCCATGGTTTTTGCCATTGATAGTTGTGTGCAATACTGTCCCAGAATGCTTCTGGTTGTTCAACGCTCTCGCGGTAAGATTGTTCGTACTCGGATTGATTGGTGATTCTAAAATTTGTCATGTGGATTTTTGTTAAATATTTTGAAATGCCATGCCTAATTGTTTTTCTTTCAGCAGGTCGTGTATGTTTGTTAGTACTTGTGGGTCTTCGATGGTTGAGGGAACTGTATAGTGCTCGCCATCTGTAATATTGCGCAGTATTCTTCTTAAAATTTTACCGCTTCTGGTTTTAGGTAATTTGTTTACCCGCAGCGCATGTTTAAATACTGCTACTGCCCCGATATTGTCTCTGATGATTTTGATGAGCTCCTGTTCTATGATAGCATCATTCATTTCAATGCCATCTTTTAAAATATAGAAGGCCATAGGGATCTGTCCTCTTAATTCATCCGCCATTCCAATAACAGCGCATTCGGCTACTGACGGGTGAGAGGCAATCATCTCTTCCATTTCTCCGGTCGATAATCTATGTCCTGCAACATTGATTACATCGTCTACTCTGCCCATGATAAAGACAAAATCTTCATCGTCTATAAATCCCCCATCTCCTGTCATATAATAGCCTGGAAAGGTAGAAAGATAAGAGCTGAAAAAACGGTCTTCATCTTTGTAAAGTGTAGGCAGGCATCCCGGAGGAAGGGGTAGTTTTATGGCAATATAACCTTCCTGATTGGGAATTAGTTTCTCTCCAGATTCATTTAAAATGTCGATGGCGTATCCCGGAATTGCTTTGCCTGCGCTGCCTGGCTTTATGTTTATTTCATCATTGCCATATACTGGCGCTACTATTGGCCAGCCACTCTCGGTCTGCCACCAGTGATCGATGATAGGTTTGTTTAATAGGTTACTGATCCAGTAATAAGTTGCAACATCGCATCGCTCGCCTGCCAGATACAGAGCTCTCAGAGAACTTAAGTCAAAGTTCTTCAAATATGCGCCTTTGTCGTCTTCTTTTTTGATGGCTCTTAGTGCAGTAGGAGCGGTAAACATCACACTTACTTTGTAGCGTTCAATGATTCTCCAGAATTCGCCTGCATCGGGAGTTCTTACTGGTTTTCCTTCAAATAAAACGGTGCTGCAGCCTCTGATAAGCGGACCATAAACGATGTAAGAGTGACCAACCACCCAGCCTATATCACTGGCTGCCCAGAATACTTCTCCAGCCTGAATGTTGTATATCTTCTCCATGCTGAAATTCAGTGCTACCGCGTGTCCTCCGTTATCTCTGACTATGCCTTTGGGTTTACCGGTGGTGCCCGATGTGTAAAGGATGTATAAGGGGTCGGTAGATTTTAATGCCACACACTCAGTGCTTGTACCTGAGTTTAAAAATTCGTTGAAATCGATGTCTCTTTCAGAATTTAGTTCTACCTTTAATTGTTCACGCTGAACGATGATGGTTCTTGTTACTTTGAATAGCGATTTTTCAATGGCATCGTTCAGCATAGGATAATAGGGTATGACTTTGTCAATCTCTATTCCGCAGGAAGCACTGATGATGATTTTCGGTTTTGCATCATCAATTCTGACGGCAAGTTCGTGTGGAGCAAATCCACCGAAAACAACAGAGTGAATGGCTCCAATACGGGCGCATGCCAGCATAGAAAAAACAGCTTCCGGAATCATAGGCAGATAAATGACGACACGATCGCCTTTTACAATTCCTTCGTTCTGCAAAGCTGAAGCAAGTTTACTCACTTTGCTGTGCAATTCATTAAAGGTAAATTGTTCTCTTTTTCCGGTTACAGGCGAATCGTAATACAAAGCTACTCTGTCGCCATTGCCTTCTTCAATATGACGGTCGACGGCCAGATAACACGTGTTAAGTTCGCCATCTTCAAACCAGTTGTAAAAGTTATTAGGTGTTTTGGTAATGCCTTGGCTTGGTTGTTTAAACCATTTGATGGTAGATGCCATCTCCATCCAGAACTCGCTGGGGTTCTGAATGGACTGATGGTAATCGCTGAGGTAATTTTTCATAGTCAACTTTGAATGAGGTCTTTTACTTTTTGAATTAAAATTCTGGTGCTGAATGGTTTGGTCATGTAATCATCCGCCCCGTATTCCAGGCCCAGTTTGATGTCACTTTCCTTGCTCTTGGCTGATAAGAAAATCACTTTGCAGGCAGACAAGTTCTGGGTAGATTTTATGTGTTTGCATATATGGTATCCATCAACATCCGGCATCATAATATCTAATAATACCAGGTCGGGAACCGTATCATTTAATAATTCAAGTGCTTCAGAACCGTTGCGGGCAACATAAACATCATAGCCGTTCTTTCTTAGCAATAAGTCTAAGGATAAAAGGATGTTCGGTTCGTCGTCTACTATTAATATTTTTTTCATGTGTATTTTATGTTTCATAGATTAAAGTATCGCTGGAAATTGGGAATGTAAACGAAAATACTGCTCCGCCATTTTCAGCATCACTCACTGTAATATCACCCTTATGAAGATCCAGTATTTTTTTACAGATGGCCAAACCTAAACCACTGCCTTTAGGCTTACGTGTCAGCTGATTCTTTGCCTGAAAGAATTTCTCGAATATCATTTCTTTAAATTCATCCTGAATGCCTTTGCCGTTATCGGTGATTTTAAATTGTATGCAGTCACCTTGTTTATCGATATCAATGCCAATTATTCCTTTGCCATCCTCAACAAATTTAAGGGCGTTGGAAATGAGGTTTATCAGTACCTGCGTAATTTTGTCTCTGTCGCAAATAATTTCGTTCAGCGAGCTGTTGATTGTTAAAGTCGTTGTAGCTTTCTTTTCTTTGATTAGCTGGTCCATCGACTCTAAAACATCTTTCATTAACTCATCAATATGAACTTTGCTTAGGGTTAATTTTTGTCTGCCCGACTCATACCGCTCAAGGTCGAGTACCTGAGAAATTAAGCGACTAATTCTCTCGGTTTCCTTGATTACAATTCCCAGATAATGTTGCCTGTCTTCGAATTCAAAATCAGGATTGTCATAGAGTATTTCTGAGAAAGCTCTGATAGAAGTTATTGGTGTTCTGAGTTCGTGAGTAACTGTAGAAAGAAAATCGTCTTTCATTTTATCGTTTTCCTCCAGTCGAAGATTTACTTCTGCTAACTGGTCCATTGCCTGTTTCAGCTCACTGGATTTGCGAATCAGCTCTCTGTTGTTTGAGATTATTTGTTGTGATTCTTTCAAGATGTTTACAACCTCATCCAGTTTGATGTCGCCTTCATCTACAATTCCTGAAATCATTATTCTGGCAGAAGCAGAACCAATCACACCAGATAACAGTCGCTCTGAATAAGCAATGATTCTCTGGTCGGCCACCTGCCCGGGATCTGAAACATCTATCTGGTGTTTTTTAGCAAATAAACGGATGACTTGTTTGGTGCGGTCTGATCCGAAAAACTGCGACAGCAAGTCGTTAATATCGGCCAGCGAAGCTTTTCCTTTAAGGATGACACTGCTTTCATATATAGCAGAATATTTAAAGATGTCTACAAAAATCTCTGCCTGGTTCTGTTCGTTGACATCCTGAGAGGTGTTTAATGACACGATGATGTAGACAGCAATATTAAAAAACATGGTCCAGAACATGGCATGTGAAATGGGGCCGAAGCCCTCCAGACCGAATAAGGCGCCAGGTTTAAGGATGGAGATGCCCCAGGGACCGTTTTGGATGAAACTGGCCCATTCAGGCTGATTGCCCATTAATGAAGGAATGATCAGGGTATAAAGCCATATAGCAAATCCGGTTAGAATACTGCTGAGGGCTCCAACTTTAGTGGCTTTTTTCCAGAACATGCCACCTATCATTGCCGGTGAAAACTGTGCTACCGATACAAAAGAAATTAAGCCAATTGATACTAATGAATAGTATTGATTGAGTCGTAAATAATATAAATACGCCAGAAATAAAATCAGTAAAATTGATAGTCGTCTGCTCCAGATAGAGATTTTATTCAGCACCGGGGTATAGCGTTTTTTTAAGCGATCATTGCCTACAATTAAAGGCATTACTAAATTGTTTGAGAACATAGTGCTTAATGCCATGGTTTCTACAATGATCATGCTGGTGGCAGCAGAAATGCCTCCTATAAATGCCAGTAATGCCATGCCTTTGTTTTGCATGAGCAAAGGAATTTGCAGGATGTAATAGTCGGGACTGATTGTGCTGTTTTTGAAAAGCAGCATACCCGCTATTGCTATTGGCAGAACAAAAAGATTGATGAGTAACAGATAAAATGGAAACTTCCACATCGAAGGTTTTAACTGTTCTTCACTCTGGTTTTCTACTACTGCAACCTGAAACTGTCGTGGCAATAATGTAAAAGCAATGGCACTCAATAGGGTAATCCAGAACCATTCACGGTAATTGGTTTTATGAGGCATCACCAATAGTTTCGATGTTGATTCGTTGGCAATTGCCTGAGAAAAAATATCGCTGAAGCCATCAAAAACAAAATAGGTGATATAGATACCAATGATGAGAAATGCCAGTAATTTAACGACTGATTCAAAAGCAATGGCAGCCATCATGCCCTCGTGCTTTTCGTTGGTTTGTAATCGTCTGGCTCCAAACAGTAAGGTGAATCCAGCCATGATCATCACAACATAAAATGAGGTATTGCTGAACAAGCTCGAACTGCCTCTGATGGGCGCATGACTGCCAACTATAACATCAAAACTTTCGCTGATAGCTTTTAATTGTAAAGATATATAGGGGATAATGCCAGAGAAGCACATGATGGTAACAAGGCTGCCTAAGGAGAGGTTGTTGCCATAGCGGGAAGAGATAAAAGCTGCGAGGGTGGTAGTTCGCTGAACATTGCTGAGGCG
>JBJTNS010000301.1:0-5803 GCA_046074245.1 Chitinophagaceae bacterium
ACAGTGCGGAAACAATGAAACAACAATTCGAAAAGTTGAATAATGCTTTCCCTGGCGTAAAGCTGGGATTACACTACGCTTGTAAGGCGCTTTCTAATATTACCATCCTTAAATACATGAAACAACTGGGCACTGGCTTAGATGCGGTGTCTATTCAGGAGGTACATCTCGGACTCAAAGCTGGCTACGAGCCGGATCAAATCCTTTACACGCCGAATGGTGTGAGTATGGAAGAAATTGATATGGCCGTTAAACTAGGGGTTAAAATCAATATCGATAATATCTCTATTCTCGAGCAATTTGGGGCTAAATACGCCAATAGCGTACCTGTTTGCATTCGTGTTAATCCGCATATCCTGGCGGGAGGTAACCATAAAATTTCTACGGGACATATCGACTCTAAATTTGGTATTTCTTACTACCAACTGCGCCACGTGGCTAGGGTGGTGAAACTATACCGTATCAACGTTGAAGGTCTGCATATGCATACTGGTAGCGATATTCTGGATGCTGAGGTGTTTATCAGAGGCGCTGAATTGTTGTTTGATGCGGCCCAGGATTTTGAAGATTTAAAGTACATGGACTTCGGTTCAGGTTTTAAAGTGGCCTATAAAGAAGCTGATATCACAACCGATATCAACGATATCGGAGGTAAAATCGCCAGCAGGTTCAAAGAATTTTGCAAGCAATATGGTCGCGAACTGGAGCTCTGGTTCGAGCCTGGAAAGTTCCTGGTCAGTGAATCGGGCTATTTCCTGGTAAAAACCAATGTGGTGAAACAAACCACCAGCACCATGTTTGCAGGTGTCGACAGCGGTCTCAACCACCTAATCCGCCCTATGCTGTACGATGCCTACCACAAAATTACCAACGTAAGCAATCCAACAGGTACCGAGCGTATCTATGCTGTTGTAGGATATATCTGCGAAACGGATACATTTGGCTGGGATAGAAAATTGAATGAAGTAAGGGAAGGGGATATCCTTGCTTTCCACAACGCTGGTGCTTATGGCTTCAGTATGGCCAGCAATTATAACTCTCGTTTCCGTCCCGCCGAAGTCTTCATTTACAACGGCAAAGCCCAACTCATCCGCCAACGCGAAACCCTCGATGATTTGCTCCGCAATCAAATCGAGATAGAGCTTTAAGTAACTAGGCCCTTCGATGCAGCATTCGACGTCGTTTCGCAATATGACTGCGCTGCGCTTCATCATATTTTGCTCACTTTGCTCATGCTTTACTCAGGGACCCATATTGGGTTTTTCCCAGAAAGGAATAAGAGGGTTTTTGTACAAATGACTTTCAATTTAATGCACAAAAACCCTTTTATTCCTAATACCTCTTTTATGACCCAATTCCGGGTGCCTGAGTAAGAATTGAGTAAGCAGTAAGCGATAGCGGGCTGCGCATCGAAATTCGCATCGAAGGCATAACCAAAATCTTATTGCCATGATTTTTAAAAAAAGGCCATTAGAAAACAATCATTATTCGTCAGCGACGCTGCAGAATCTTGATTGAAAGAGGATGTTTTCGAGTAACCGTCGGGCTCGCAGCCCACGGAAAAAAAGGCCATAAGATAATTCTCCCTGATTCACGCCTTTCCCCTAATTTTGTAATGTGCGCGTCAGTATCATCTGCCTTTTAATCTTGTCAAGTCTGAACAGCTTCGCTCAGTCGGATACCTGCGGATTTAACTGGCAAATGCTCGATTCCAGCAATCAAGCCTGGTATACTTCAGCCCTTGAACATGCTAATTACCCCAATTCAAAACGCCAATCCGCTGACACAGTCTTTACTATTAAAGTTATATTTCATTTGATTTATCCTACTTATACGATAACATCAAAAACGCAATTTATTCCAAATCATCTGCAACAAATTACCAAAGATTTCAGACGACAAAATGAGGATACAACAGGATTACGATCTATTTTTATAGATAGAGTAGGAGATGCCAGAATTCAATTTGTTCTGGCTGATTCAACACCTGATGGTCAGCCTTGTCAGGGATATACCTTCACTAAATCATCCAAAATATTCGGTGTTCTACCTGGTGCCAGTTTCAGTAGCAGACATAATATGAAGTTTGATTCGTTAGGGGGTAAAAATGCCTGGGATACCCGCAAATACCTAAATGTTTGGGTATGTAATAACATTGCTCCAGATGGAAAGTATTATTATGGCGCTTTCGCGACGCCTCCAAAAAATGCCCCTAACTGGAGTCCAACTTATTGGGCCGATAGCATGACTGATGGTGTCGTTATGGGATGGGCCAGTTTCGAGAGTTTTTCAAGAAGCGCGACGCTTACCCACGAAATTGGTCACTATTTCGGACTCCGACATGTATCTGGTGATGGACCCGCCATAAGCGGAGGCGACTGTAAATATGATGATTTTATTTTTGATACGCCCAAAATATCTACTGCCAATTTTGGCTGCGATAAATCTATCAATACCTGCTATGAGGGCAGTGGCGATCTGCCTGATATGCTTGAGAATTATATGGACTATACCTCTTGCAAAAACAGCTTTACCCTTGGTCAGATTCGCCTAATGCGCTATTGTCTCTCTACTTTACGCAATGGACTATCAAGTCTAACAATTTCTAAAACGCCTTTAACACCAGTTTTAGCAACTGTGCAAATATTTGCTTCTGCCTCTTCAAAGTCAATCATTATTAAAAATCAAAATATTTTGCCTGAACCTATGAACATACAGGTGTATAATACCATCGGTCAGTGTCTGACTTCAAAAGATGTTATCTCATCAGAATTGGCAATAAGCACCCAGACCTGGGCTACAGGTTTATATACTGTCCTCCTCCGAAATGCCCAAGGCAATGTAGTTAAAATAGAAAAGGTGTTGGTGTACTAACGTCCCCGTCTTCCCCCTGACTTCGGCCTGCCACTACTGCCAGATTTCTTCTGACCACCTGGCTTTCCACTACCACCAGGTTTGCCACTACCACTAGGTTTACGGTGACTGCTGCCAGAATGGCTCTTGCCACCTGACGCACCTCTGAAACTTTTGCCTGAATCTGACTTGCCATGATGAGACGATTTGCCCTTAGATTTTGCACCTGAACCATCTGCCTTTTTATATTCTGGCTTTCTGTTCTCAGGTTTCTTTTCGCTGGGCTTTTTAAAGGATTCTTTATGCGAATGCTCAACCATTTTATGAAGCTCTTCCATCTCTTTTTCAGTCAGATCCCGCCAGTCGCCCGGAGGCAGTCCTTTTAAAGTGATATTCATAATTCGCACTCGCTCTAACTTTACCACTTCATACCCGAAATGCTCACACATCCTTCGAATCTGTCTGTTCAGTCCCTGTATTAATGTAATTCTAAATACTGTCGGTGATTCCATCACAACCTTACATTTCTTGGTCATGATACCTAACATTGGTACGCCTAACGACATACCTAATATAACAGCATCTGTCAAAGGTTTATTAACGGTAACAACATATTCTTTTTCGTGCTGATTGCCGGCTCTCAGAATTTTATTGACCATGTCACCATCGTTGGTCATGAAAATCAATCCCTGCGAGTCTTTATCCAGTCGGCCAATCGGAAATATTCGCTTGCTGTGCTTGACAAAATCGACAATATTATCTCTGATTTTTTCAGTGGTTGATACAATGCCTACTGGTTTATTCAGAGCAATAAAAATAATATCTTCTCCTTCTCTTGGTTCCAACTCATTGCCATTCACCCTAACTCTGTCGCCCACTTTCACCTGGTCGCCGATACCGGCCTTTTTACCATTGATGAACACATTTCCACTGGCGATGTATTTATCAGCTTCACGCCTCGAACACAAGCCACTCTCGCTGATGAATTTATTGAGTCGTATAGAATCTGACATTATTTTTTTATTTTTTTAAGGGATGCTTTTTCGGCAATACGCATTTGCCTGTGCTTTACAAGTTTTTTAATTAATGCTACTGGAACGGGAGCCTCCATCGGTATTTTAATCGTTCCTTTCGAGGTCTCAAAATCTTTGAGTTCATTTGCAAAGTGCTCAATTGGTTCTGCTCCGGGAAACAAACTGTAATGTTTGCTGAAGGCCGCAAAATGTATCAGTATGCCTCCTTCTTTAAAAGTAGGCATTTGGTAACTGATCACTTCTTCGGCACCTGGTGCTACCGATTTAACAGTCTCTCTGATGGTTTGAAGCTTTGCCTGTATAGCTTCTGGCCATTGAACGATGTATTCGTCTATCGTATTAAAGGGTTTCAGTTTGTTGTCCATTGTTTGTTGTTTTTTTAAATCTCTTTATCACAACAAAAATAAGTAAGCCTATCGATAACAAAGATATTTTACCAATTAAATTGCCATATCTGACGTAAAAAGTGAGGTCGGAGTATGGATTTACTGAACAGGCAAAGGCGGTTCTCTCTTTGTATTTAGTGGCATTTGAGATTTTTCCATATCTGTTAATGCTGGCAGAAATACCAGTATTAGCGCTTCTAACCATGTCACGCCTTGTTTCAATACATCTTACAGAGCCAAACATTAAATGCTGTTTGTAGCCTGGAGTGTTTCCCCACCAGCCATCATTGGTAACTACCGCCAGCACATTGGCTCCATCTTTAACATACTCGCAGGCATAATCGCCAAACACAGATTCATAACAAATCAGTGGCGCTACTTTATAACCATTGTTTAATGTGAAGTTAATGGCTTTATCGCTGGTGCCCAAACTGCCTGAAGTGCCTCCAAGTTTAATACTGAGCTTCTCCAGAAATTCAAATGGCATCTTCTCTACACCCGGTACTAATTTAGATTTATGATAAAGTTCTGCAACTTTTCCTTTGCGGACATTGACAGCGGTATTGTAAAAATCAAACCACTTGTTGATGGCTGAATCGTATCGTGCCGTGATAGTTGGTCTTTCTTTTTCCTTATGAACCATAAAAGATTCAGCACCAGTGATGACACAAAGTTTTGTGCTGTCACTCAGCTTGCGCAATGGTTCAAATAAGAAATTATTATTCAGGTCAGATTCATCGTTGTAACCAGTCACTGCAGTTTCAGGAAGTAATAATAAATCGGTCTCGTCGTCTATCAATGGTTCTGCAGGCTCTAAGGCGTAGTCTAACTGTATCTCTGGATAGAGATAGTTAATGCCATCGCCAAACTTCTCTTCATACGGATCGATATTGGGCTGAGATACAACACAGTTGATACGGTCTCTTTTGTCTGTTGTAAATTTAGATTGATCAACAAAAGCAATCAGATAAGAGAGTGCTCCAAAACCAATTAAAAGACCTGCTGGTATAATCAATCGCTTATATTGCTGTTGAATTATGATAGAAGCAATCAGTACATTGATGCTTAATATTAAAGCTGAGCCACCCATTTCGCCGGTGAATTCGTACCACTGAATGAACCAGGGCATGCTGGATAGTCCCTTGCCAAAGGTTAACCAGGGCCATGAAGCACTCCAGTTAAAATGCCAGTATTCTGTTGCCAGATAATAGAAGACAAAAGCAGGGAAAGCTATTTTAGGCAATACCTGACGGGTGTGTGAAAACATTAAGAAAGGCAAACTCATAATCAGGCTATTGAGAAACAACATCATTATGCTCCCACTGGCACTGGCATTCCATACCCACCAGGTGGTACCGGTATTGAATATGAAAAGCGCCAGATAGGTATAAGCCCAGAATTTCAAATGTTGTTTTCTTTGATTATTGAGTCGCTCTCTGATGATGAACAAAGGCACCATCGCAACAAACAATATAAAGGCCGTTGGCAATGGCGGCCAGGCCAGCATTAACAAAATGCCTGATATCAGGC
>JBJTNS010000302.1:0-3610 GCA_046074245.1 Chitinophagaceae bacterium
GTACTCGAAACGGGTATAACTTAAACCAAATCCGAAATCAAATTCAGGCTGATAGGCATTCGTTGAAAAATCGATATCCAGATTTTCTGAATGCTTGCGGTCGTAATGCACAATATCGTTACTGGCTGCAGGATATGTAAAAGGCAATTTACCACTTGGATTTACCTCACCGGTAATGATATCTGCAATAGCTCTTCCGCCTTCGTCTCCCGGTAGATATGCATACACCACCGCATCGGCGATTGCAACAATCTCATGAATGATGCGCGGGCGATTAAACAAGCAAACAACTATCACAGGTTTACCCGTTGCTTTTAGTTTTTTCACCAACTCTGTCTGAGCGGCAGGCAAATCTAAATCTTTAATATTTCCCGGAATTTCGGTACTTGGCATTTCTCCGAGGCATACAACAATTTTATCTGATTCCTGAGCTTTTCTGAGAACATTATCGACATCCGATAAAGCATCGAGGGTGCTGCCCTGAGCGTATAAAATTTTGTTATTGGTATGTTTTTTAAACGCTTCTACGATGGTCTGTTTTCCAGGTGTCTGATAGGCAGAATCTGTTCCCTGCCAGGTATGTGTCCATGCACCGTTTAAGAGGTTCAAGCTATTGGCTGCAGGACCGCAGACAAGTATTGTCTCAGAGCCTTTTGTTATTGGCAGAACAGCGTTTTTATTCTTTAACAAAGTGATGCTTTCTGTCGCTGTCTGATAAGAAACTTCTGCGTGTTTTTTAGAGGCAAAATCTGGGTACTGACTCTTAGAAATAGCAAATGGTTTAAACAGACCTAAATCTTTCTTTAACTGCAGAATTCGTCTCACGGATGAATCAATTCTTGACATTGGAATGCTGCCCTCTTTTATTAACTCCACCAGCAAAGTGGTGAATTCAAAATCGTTCGGCGTCATGCTCATATCAATGCCTGCCAGGATGCACATCTTCACAGCTTCTTTTTTCGTTGCGGCTACACGGTGCACATTCACCAGTTTGTATACATCCTCCCAGTCGGTTACTGCAACCCCTTTGAACTGCAGTTCGTCTCTGAGCAATTTGGTTAATATATCATGATTGATATGCACAGGTGTTCCGTTAATTTCACCAGAGTTTATCATAACAGTAGCTGCACCTTCTCTGATAGCAGCTTGAAATGTCGGCAGAAAATACGCTCTCATTTCGCGATCTGACATCCACACCGGTGTGCGGTCTTTACCGCTCAGAGACATGCTATAGCCCAGGAAGTGTTTCATGCAGGCAGCAACATTAAACGGACTGTTTAATCCATCACCCTGTAAGCCCTGAACTGCAACTTTAGACATCGACTTCGCCAGATATACATCTTCACCAAAAGTTTCGAAGAAGCGCGACCATAAAGGCTGTCTGCCCAGATCCAGCACCGGAGAAAAGTTCCATGGCAATCCGCTGGCTCGGGTTTCATAAGCTGTAATCTGGTAAACTTGCTTGACTAATTGTGGATTCCATGTGGCAGCCTGTCCGATCTGCTGAGGGAACAATGTAGCACCTTTGGTGTAATTAACTCCGTGTATAGCATCGATGCCATAAATGACCGGTATTTTCAGTCGGCTGTAATCGCTGTTATACTGATGTAATTGTCTTAATATATCGTGCCATCTCTCGAGTGCTATGGTACCGCTACCGCAGCCAACGTTGAGCACCGAGCCGATGTGGTAAGTTTGAATAGCTGTCTTTAGTTTTTTATCGTCTATACTCTGAGGTTGCTTCAGTGCGCATATATCACCTTTAGCGATAACACCCAGGTCGATTTGAGTCATCTGACCTGCCTTCTCTTCTATGGTCATTACCCGGATCAGTGAGTCGATATCCGGACCGTTTTGTGCGCTCATAGCTGAGCAAAAGCAGAATGAGGCAATTAAAAATAAACGTTTAGTCATTTTTTCTTGGGAAACTTATAATCTTTATATCATCAATATAAACAGCGCCATCACCTTCTAACTGAATGATGAACTGTTTTACTTTCTCAACATCAAAATCCTTAGATTTAAAATTAAATTTTTCCAGGGGAATGATTACGCTGGTCCATACCGAATCGTTAAACCCATTAGGGGCCATGTCTTGTCTGAAACCATAGTAACATTGTACACCCGAATAATCTTCAAATGCAAAAGCTACCGGCAGATTTTTGAAATCTCCTTTAACAGATTTGATGCTCATAGAAACAGCAGCTTCGTCGGCAATATCAGAGATATCTTTAGCCATCCAGTTGTTCCATCCAAAGCCTATTCCTATCCATTTGCAATTGCCTTTTATCTTGTCCCAGTTAACTTTCAAAGAAGCACTTCCCTCTTTAAAAACCACTTTCTCGCTGGCCATCTGAACACATTGTACTTCTGGCGATACCCAGACACTTTTATCATAATCGTCTTTAAAAATAGCGCTGGCTTTGAATCCCCCGAGTATGGTGTCTGCCGCAGTTACAGGATCGTCGTAAAGCGCTTTCTGCTGCACTTCCACAACAGGTTTGCAGGCAGCCATAACAAGTATCAGAATCAGAAATAATCTAATCATGTTTATGGCTCTAAAGGTTTATCATTGGTAAACACGATATAGTCTATTTTAGTACTGGCAAATCCGTTGTTTGGATTGGCAAGATGCAGCATAGAAATTTTTCCGAGCTTGTCAGGATTGTGTTGTGCGTTTCCTTTAGGTGTGGTAGGCTGACCATTCACCAGGGTGACAATATCAGAATATTTGATAGAGATAAGTTTCCAACCCGACCAGTCGACTTTAATTTCGTAATCGTATTCGTCGTCGCTGCTGGCATTGATTACACCATCAGCATTCTCATCTTCTTTTAACTGAAAGAGCACCAGAGAAGTATTGGCAGCACTGGCATCTCCATAAATCAGACAATTCAGATATACATTATCGGGATTGGAATTCAATGCAAAAGTTTTAGCCGTTCCATACGCCGAAGCGGGGAAATCTACGAGGCCTATCAGCCAGTCCCAGTTAACGGTT
Source organism: Chitinophagaceae bacterium (assembly GCA_046074245.1). Taxonomy (GTDB): domain Bacteria; phylum Bacteroidota; class Bacteroidia; order NS11-12g; family UBA955; genus JABMMZ01. The sequence continues at coordinate 3,002 of JBJTNS010000302.1, forward strand.
CCAGCCATATTCAGATACGCACCTGCTTGCGGAGCAGTGGCATCGGCCTTCACTTTGAAATCCATGCTGGCACCATTCTGTATGAACTTTGTCCATGCCGTTTTTAAACCCGATTCAAAATCTGCAATGATGAAACCCTGATCGATTTTTGTTTTAGCGATACGCACTGGCAGCATGAAAGAATCTGTTTCATTTTCTATCTTTAATTTAGCGATACAATTCTCTTGCTTAAACATCGGAAACACCGAAGTAGAACCGTTCCATGTAGCGTTGATGGCATTGATTTCGCGGCTCTGACCAGTGATTACTTTACGGGCATTAGAACTTAAACCCGTAACTGTTATTTCCCAGTTAACAATCTTATTGAAAGAAGCCGAAAAAATGGCTTTCTGTCCAGCTTCAAAATCAACCGTATCGTTACTAACGGCGAATGGTGTCATCACTTTAAAACTGCTGTAGATCTCAGAGATCGAAGGACCATCTGTTTTGTTGTCTTTTCTGCAAGCCACTACTGTAAAAAGTAATATTGCTGCTATGATAAATATCTTTCTCATGTTTAAAATGCTATGCTATAAATAATTCCTGCTTGATTCATTTTGTAATCGGCAA
>JBJTNS010000303.1:0-10669 GCA_046074245.1 Chitinophagaceae bacterium
ATTTACATCTGAAGAGGTAGTACCATCACCAAAACGCCATTGGTGTGAAAGTGAACTGAAAGGTTTATTGTTGTTGGTAAAAGAAGTGTTGGTTACTTTAACAGTAAGCGGACCACAACCTTCTGTTTTGTCGAGGTCAAAAGCACTGGTTGGAGAAGGAAACACACGAACAAAACCGTATGAACTGTCTTTACATCCTAACCAGTTTGTTACGCTTAACTTAACTCTATAAACAGTGTCTTTGGTATAAGCTTGCTGATAAGTAGACACTGGGTTTTTAAGTGTTGAGCTAGAACCATTGCCTAAGTTCCAGTTGTAAGAAACTGAATTGGTAGAGTTATTAGCAAAAGTAATTTTCAGAGGACCGCAACCTGAATCTAAAGCATTGATAACTGGTTTTGGATTTTTAGCGGTAAAGAAAGTTCTTTCCATAGAATCGCCCTGGCAAGATGAATTGCTGGTAACGATCAGTTTCATTTTTACAACAGTTGAATCTGTATAGATAGTTGTATCGTTAGCGTTAGCTGCAGTTGAAACTAATTTACCATTTGCGTACCATTTGTAATCTTTAGCGTAGAAAGAAGAGTTAGTAAATTTAAAGGTAGTTGGATTACAACCAAATGATTTATTGATTGAGAATTGTGCTTTAGCACCTGGCTTGATGTAAAGATTATGGTATGCAGTATCTTTACATCCTGCACCTGTACCGGCAATTAATCTAACCTGGAAAGCACCAGTAGTAGTATACATGTGCTTGAAGATCCCAAGACTAGTGCTGGTAGCAGACTGGTTATCACCAAAACTCCAGTTATAAGTAGTAGAGTTAGTAGACTGGTTATTGAATCTCAATGAATCGAAAGTACAACCAACAGTATCGCCACTAAGGATAGCCACTGGTAAACCATAAGCAGTAAATGTCTGAGAGAAAGTATCTACACCACAGCTATCAGCCACTATTAGTTTAACAGTGTAGTTGCCTGGAGTGCTGTATATTTTAGATGCAGGGTTTTTAACAGTAGAAGTAGTTCCATCACCAAATTCCCATTTGTAACTTGGATTAGTAAAACTAGAGGCAGTAGTATTGTTATAGTTAACTGTCATTGGCACACAAGTACCATTGATTGTAGCAAAACCAGCTTTAGGTTTGTCGTTAACTCTGAAGTTACGGGTTAAAGTGTTGCTTCCGCACAGATTAGTAACTTTCAGGCTGATGGTGTTGTTACCTGGCACAGTGAAAGTATAGTTTAAAACTGAATCAGTGTAAGTGTAAGTATTAGAACCTTCAGTTACAGTCCACAGTCTGGTTATGCCTCTGCCTTTAGAGGTGTCAGTTACAGTAACGCTTAAAGGTTTGCAGCCTCTTGGATTAGAGAACTTAAATGCGGCAGTGGGATTGTAATACACACTCACTCTGTCGCGGAAGGTATCGTTACCGCAAGCGCTTTTAGCGATAAGGGTAACGATGTAATCACCTTCGGACATGTATTTGTGGTATTGAGCGGCTTTGCTATTGATCCATCCTGAGTTGGTATTGTCACCGAAGTCCCAGTAGAATTCTTTAATATCTGGAGTCAGGCAATATTTATCAGTAGAGGTATTCTGGAAAACATGGTTCTGAGAGGGGTTACAAGTTTTAGTAACTGCCCATTGTGCTTTGTCTTTTTCGCTGATATCAATTGGATTCCAGGTTGTAAATGAACTACCGCAAACGTTAGTAGCAGTAATTTTAATAACACCAGAACAAACACCTTTTCTGTATGTGTGATAGATGGTGTCTTTGTAAGTATTGTAAGGCATGGTTTGTGCGTCACCATTACCCCAGTCGATCACAAAATAGGTATTGTTAGAAATGTTATAAGAATTGTTAACGATTCTTAAAGTATGTGGAACACAACCTCTGTTTGAACCTGAAGTCGGACCAACGATACCAGCTGTAGGCTGACGTTGATTGTAAACGGTACCGTATACAGTATCAATACATGAGCCATTGCTTGTTACAATTTTTACCGTGAATACACCAAGTGCATTGTATAAATGTGTTTTCTTGATATTTGGTAGCAGTGTGTTACCAGACAGATCAGAAGCACCATCACCCCAGAAAATTTTCACATTGTTCATTGTATCGTTAGATTCAATGTCAATTCTGAAACTATCAGGATCGTTAACAAACTGCAGGCAGTTCATCCAAACCGGACTTAATGTATAATTGTAATTCTGGTCTTTAATGGTTTTAGCATTTGAAGACACAGTGATGGTAACCTGTGAAGTGGAATCGATACAAGAAGAAGTATCTTTTACAAACAACTTCAGTTTATGGTTGCCAACTGATTTTAACAAAAACTGAATAGAGTCTCTGCCAATGATGGTATCAGATGCCATCTTGCCATTAACTTTCCACCAGTACTTTGCTAAATTGTTACCATTACCAGAAGAGGTATTAGATGCTTTCACAATATATGGTAAACCACATGTATGTGTTGTATTATAGCTGAAATTTGGAGTGACTCCGCAGCCATAAGTTTTTTTACTTAAAAGTAGTAAAAAAACGAAAAACGGTAATTTGAAAACAGAAATTTTCATTCGCTTTTTTTGTTGATTAACTCAAAGTTAGAGAGCAACTATTACAAAGCAAACAATTTTAAAAAAAATGAAAATTTTCTGTTTTTTTCTTGTAACTATCTGATTATTAAAGAGAAAAAATCACTTCTGGCTAGCACTTATAAAACGTTTAATAAACTTTTGTTTAAACTTTAAACATTTAAATTAAACATTATAAAATTTGAAATTCTAGTCCGAGAACGAAATTTTTTCCGCTTTGAGGGTAATAAAAATTTTCTTGAGTCAAAGTTCCGGAATAGACATATTTGTAAGTATAACCGTTATTTGAGTAAAAAATACCAAGTAGGTTGTTGGCAGCCCCTTTAATTACTATACTAGAGCCATTTCTAAACTTAAACTGCCTGTTTATTAGCATATTTAAAGTGGTATACGCTGGCAGTTTTCTACCCTCATTAGAGGTATTGTCCAGGTACTGTTTTCCTACATATTTAAGGTTGATTCCTATCTCTGTATATTTAATATGTTTATCTGTTACCCCTGCATAAGCTATCAGATCAGGAGAAAAGGCAATGTTACTGCTGGCATATACATCTCTGTTATATTGTCCGGCATCATAATTAAAATAAACATCTTCAAATCCTTTTATCTTGTTGCTACTGATGGTCATGTTAGCATCGACGACTAATTTATCTAGTATCGGGTACAGTAACATTAACTCGACGCCTCTCCTATAACTATTTTTAACATTCCTTCTGATGGCATTGCCAACATCATTCAGTTCGCCAGTTACCACGAGTTGATTTTTGTATTGCATATTATAGAAGTTGACCTGGAACATCTGATTATTCTTTCTATAGATATATCCAAGTTCCAGATCTTTTAGATTTTCGGCTTGGGGAACACTGATGGCAGGGTTGTCTATAAAATCGGTTCTTACAGGTTCGCGGTTACCAATGCTATAACTACTATATATAGTATTGTACTTTTTCAGGGTGTGGGATATTCCAAACTTAGGATTAAAGAAATAAAAATCTACATCAAAGTCGATTTTAGTTCCATCGTTATCTATACCAGAACTGCCATAGGTAAGATATCTGTTTTGCAATTCTAGATTCAGCTGAGTTTTCCTTTTCAATATATAATGAGCTTTCACATAAGCATTCAATTCCTGCTTATTGCTTTTAGATTCATAGTAATGTCTGTCTTTGCCAAAAGGCTGAGCGATATCTGCCCAGATAACTTTTCCAAAATGTTTGCCATGGTAGGCTGAATAACTGAGACCTGCATTTATATCGAAATATCTTTTAGAATAACTAAACGAAGAATAATTGCCATATAATATATTATCCAGCCATCTTTGTCTTACCAGGTCGGTACTGGTGATGGTATCTGTACCGTTATAGAAATCTGAAACTCTGTAGTTAGCAAAAGAAGCACCTTCTTTAAATTCTTCGTAATACCCTTTACCAGTAGTAGCAAAGAAAGCTGTTCTCAGACTGATAGATTTATTCAGCACTTTGCGCATGTGCAATTGGTAATGGTTTTGCCAGTAATTATCCGTCTGATTGGGATATGTATAATAATTATAGGTTCTGCCACTATTTAACAGATTCTGTTTTTGAGCTTCTGTCAGATAATTTCTGTCGGCATAAGCGCGCATACCTGAATCGTCGTTATTCACTCTGCTTTCTGGAGTACCATACCACGACTGATAGGTTTTCTCTTTTCCGCCAAAGCTAATCGCATTTAAATCGAAGTCATTTTTATTATAACTCAGCGCCAACTGGTACGACTGAAGGTCGCTACTAGCTCTGTCGATATAACCATCGCTGACTATTTTAGAGAGTCGGCCTTCGAAATTAAAATTGTTCAGTTTACCAGTACCGAACATTAATGTGCTTTTGGAGGTATTAAACGACCCGTAAGATTGCTGCATGTTCAGGTAAGGCTGATCTTTCAATTCATTATTTACTATATTAATATTAGCCCCAAAAGCGCCTGTACCTATTGTGCTTGTGCCAACGCCTCTTTGAATCTGCACTTGCGAAGTTGATGATGCCAGGTCGGGCATATTCACCCAGTAAACACCATGCGACTCCGCATCATTAATCGGAATACCATTAACTGTTACGCTTATTCTTGTGGCATCGCTACCTCGAATCCGGATACCGGTATACCCTACTCCAGCACCAGCATCTGAGGTTGTTACAGCAGAAGGAGTATTACCAATCAGATACGTAAAATCCTGTCCCAGATTATTCTTTTTAAGTTCAGCTGCCTTTACATTACTCAGCGCAAAACTAGATTTATCTTTAGCGATAACAGTAATGATAACACTGCTCCCCACCTGACTGATAATACGCTCAGGCTTAACCACTATCTCGGTATCATTATATAAATTAATACCAGTTATGTATGGCTTACAAAATGGGGCATTAATTGTAAGGGCATACCTCGAACGAGGTGCCTCAACCATTTCGCTATTAAAACGAATCAAGTATAAGTCAGCTGCATAACTTAGCGTGCCCGAAAACGATTCCATGGGAGTAGAATCAGTATCAAGTACTGTCAATTTTAAAGTTACTCGAGGGAGTTTCTGTGCGAACGAAGTGGTGAATAAACTTCCTAAAAGGATGAGGGCGCTTAGGCAAACTATTTTTTTCATAATGATTTAAAAATAGTTTTGGAGCAGCGTGCCATACATAAAGTAAGGACTTGATGTTTTCCCCGTCGCAGATATTACTCTTATCCGGGTAATGTGGGTATTTCTCAGCGATTGCACAAAGGCATGCACCCCAAAACTTGGCTGCAAACCTAAAGTGGTTTGAGAAAATAACCAAATTTATTATTAGTCGGAGACAAAAAAATTACATTTATCTGACTGAATGCCAGCGAGATGATAATTTAAGATTAAAATCAACAAAGGCTTTAAGTCCGCTCATGTATTCTGCATTTCCCAGAGAATGACCATTTTCATCTATGGCTTTATCAGTGAACTGAGACTCAAACATTTTGGCACCTACCAGACTTTCGAAATTGAAAACATTGATAATTTTATTAATCGCGTAGCTCAGCTGAACGGCAGGCATTCTGCCACCTCTGCCGTTAGACACCCCTGCGGTGGCAAAAATTTTGTTATCCCACATATCTTGAAAATTTCTGGAAGCCATCACGTGAATGGTCTGTATAATTTCTGCACTTGGAAACCAGTTGTATTCGGGGGTTAAAACAAAAACCAATCTGGCCTTTGAGGTGTAATCCACCAGTTCGCTTTGCCATTGAGTTAAATTGTTGGGATCAACAGAACCCTGACTGGCAGAAGGTATATCGAAGCCACTATAGTCAATTATATTGACCGCTTCATCTGGTAATTGTTCTTGTAAAATATTGCGGATTGCTTTAGCAACTTTAAGAGTATTGCTGTTTTTTCTTGGTGAACCGCTTAAAATGGTGATCATTAATTGAAATAATTTTCTTGAAGAAATTGATACAGATTAAATCCGTTTTTGTTTGCCGATTCTTTAATTTTATTTAAAAGTTGTTCTTTAGAAATGCCTTTCATATAATGCATCGTAATGAGCTGATAGGCTTTTTCAACCAATAACTGTGTTGCTCTTTCATCTTTAATATTGAGCTTATTATGCGCCATCATTGAGTCCCACAACTCGGATACTCCTGATTGCGTGGTAGCAACAGTTTTAAGAACCGGAATTTGCCAGTCGCTCTCCCCTCTTCCGTGCACCAGAGCGCTTAGATTTCTGACAAATATATCGGCACCTTCCCGGTCTGATTTGTTGATTACAAATATATCTGCGATCTCCATCAGACCACTTTTCAGGGTTTGCACTTCATCTCCGGCTTCAGGTACCAGAACAACTGCAGTTGTATCGGCAATTCCCGCAATTTCAACTTCGCTTTGTCCAACTCCTACTGTTTCAATGATAATCACATCGAAACCAGCGTTTTTCATCACATCACTCACTTCGAAAATCTTGGCAGACAAACCACCTAAACTTCCCCTGGTAGCCAGAGAGCGAATAAAAACGTTTGGATGATTAAAGTGCTCAGACATTCTGATTCTATCTCCCAGTAAAGATCCGAAATTAAACGGTGATGTCGGGTCAACCGCAATGATGCCAACTTTTTTATCTTGCTTAACCAGGAAAGTGATAAGAGCATTAACGAGACTACTTTTTCCTGCTCCCGGAGGTCCGGTTAAACCAATTACAGGCACCTGTTTATTAAAGGGCAAATGACGCAATAGTTCAGCACCACCGGGCATATCATTTTCAACCAGGGTAATGGCTCTGGCAAGCTGACGGTAATCGCCAGCCATCAAAGCATTGATATCAATAGACTTGAACACTTAGTTCCTAATATTTAATACAAACATTTTTGGCCTCAGTAAAGAATCTCATGGCTTCCCAACCACCTTCTCTACCAACACCACTTTGTTTCACACCACCAAAAGGGGTTCTCAGATCTCTCAGTAACCAGCAATTGATCCACACAATTCCACTTTCAATAGCAGCCGCTACGGTGTGTGCTTTGCTAAGATCGCTGGTCCACACACTACAAGCCAGACCATATTCGGTACAATTCGCCATGCTTAGAGCTTCTTCTGTAGTATCAAAAGGCATGATGCTGACAACAGGACCAAAAATTTCTTCTGTATTGGTACGGCAGTTGTAGCTCAGACCTTCAATTATTGTAGGCGCAATAAACCAGCCCTCAGCATTGTCACCATCAGGGTGCAGGGAAGTTCCACCGCAAAGGATAGTTCCTCCCTCTGATTTAGCGAGTTCGATATATGACAGAACCTTATCGTAATGCATTTTACTAACGATGGCCCCAACTTTAGAATCCTTATTTAGAGGATTGCCCACTTTTAGTTGCTTAACTTCATCTACTAAAGCTGATTTAAACTTCTCATAAATAGAGCGTTCCACCAAAATACGCGAACCACAGAGGCAAATTTCCCCCTGGTTCAAAAAAGAGGTATTTACGGTGGTTTTCAGCGCTTTATCGAAATCACAGTCAGCAAATATGATATTAGGATTTTTACCACCTAATTCCAGACTTAATTTTTTAAACATTGGAGCTGCCACAGATGCGATGTGTTTACCTGTTGAAGTACCTCCGGTAAAGGAGATTGCTTTAATTTTCGGGTGAGACACCATGGCATTCCCGACCTTTGGACCGAGACCATGAACGATGTTCAGTACACCAGCCGGTAAACCAGCTTTAAGGCATAATTCGCTAAGCAAATAGGCGGTCATTGGAGTTATTTCAGATGGTTTAGCGATTACACAATTACCAGTAGCCAGAGCTGGAGCAATTTTCCAGGTAAACAAATACAAAGGCAAATTCCACGGACTGATGCAAGCCACCACTCCAATAGATTGACGAAGTGTGTAATTGATGGCATGACCTTCCATATGGTGACTTTCGCTGGCGAACTGCATAGCGGCAGTGGCAAAGAATCTAAAATTCTGACCAGCGCGTGTGATTTCATTTTTAGCCAGCCATACAGGTTTCCCCTGATCGATGCTCTCAGCTAAAGCGAGGGCTTCATTATTTTCATCAATTAATTCGGCAATACGGTTAAGAATTTTAAAACGGTCTTCCAGACTACTGAGTTTCCAGGATGGAAAAGCAGCCGCAGCAGCGTGGTAAGCCTGATCGACATCAGAGGCATCACTGTCCGGGATTTGTGAATACACTTTACCGGTAGCAGGATTGTAATTATCAAGATATTGACCATTAACAGGAGCCATCAAAGCTCCATTGATAAAATTCTGAATTTGCTGCATAATAATGAATGGTGCAAATGTAAGAATAAAGAGAGGGATATAGAAATTTCAAAATTCATCGAATTTGGCGATTCCGGTATCAATTTTTCCTTTACCTTTGTTAGATATTTTGCTTTGAAAAAATGGCAGGAATGAGAGTCAACACAAAAGTACCATTCGAATTGGTGTACAGTTTGTACCTCCATCCTCAACTGGGCTATCTGCTGGAATACATTGCAGTACAGTTGATGCCAAACGGCTATTACAGTCTCTTATCTCAGAAACTACACCACAATACAGCAGCCGATTTTGGCGCCTCTGAAAAAGCAGTGGACTTACTAAAAAGTCTGGATGAAACAGAACCAGAATTCTTAATTAAGAAATTCTACCCAAGTAAGAAGCCCATCAGGTCTGCCGACTTTTTTGCCAAGCACTACACACCTGAATTACACGCTAAGATTCGTCCATTTATAGAGAAACGAATTCTAAAGGTGCTCGAAAAAATTCAGAATGAGAAGATCTTTCTTTCTAAGGATAAGAATTTCACACATACTCCTATTACTATTGCAAGCGAAAAAGCTGGCATTCTGTTTCACTTCAGAAGAAATGAAAACGGCACCAATTATTTTGCCACTATAAAACTCGGTGATCAGAAAATCAGTTTCAGTCAGAATAACAGCGAACTGATTATTCAGGAACCTGCCTGGTTGTTATGCAATAAGCAACTGATAACATTCAAGAAAGACACTGATGGCAACAAGATAAAGCCCTTCCTTAACAAGAAGTTTATCAATATTCCGAGTAAGAGTGAAGGGATGTATTTCGAAAAATTTGTAAAACCTCTGATTGAAAACTACGATGTATATGCCGAAGGATTTGAAATTAAGTCGGAGCAATACCGGGCTTATCCTATTTTAAAAATCAACAATTTTACTGAGAACAGATTGTGTGCTGGCTTGTATTTCAATTATGGACCCTATCAGTTTCCCTATCATTCTGTAAAAATGGTATCAGTATCTCTGGAGAAAAAATCTGATAATTATATTTTTCACAGAGTTAAGCGATCAAAAGTTTGGGAAAACCATATCGTTCAAGCACTTAATCAGGCTGGTTTAGAGCAATTAGAAGGTTCTCTGTTTGTCAGTAAAAACACAGACACCAATTTAATTGAACTGATCAACAAAAACCTGGATGCCCTTAAAAAGCAAGGATTCCAGATCGATCAGACGCAATTAAACAAAGTTTACCACTTAGGAGAAAGCCATATTTCCTTTAATATTCAACAGAATAAAGACTGGTTTGATTTAGAGGCGCTGGTTAGATTTGGTAGTTTTCAGATCCCATTTATGAAACTCAAGCAATACATACTCAGCGGAAACAGAGAGTTTGAGTTAGCAGATGGCAGTATTGCAATTATTCCTGAAGAGTGGTTCAGCAGATTTTCCAATTTATTCGATTTCACAGATAGCCGTTCAGAGCATTTACAGATAAAGAAGTACCATTTCGGCATGCTGGAAGGCTTGTTCAATGAGACCGAGTTTGAGGCTGAACAAAAAATTGAAGCATTTAATCCGAGCGAAGTTACCGAACTTCCAAAAGGCATAAAGGCAGAGCTCCGTCCATATCAGGCCATAGGATACCAATGGCTATGTTATATGTACCGCAACAAGTTTGGCGCTTGTCTGGCAGATGACATGGGATTAGGTAAAACACTACAGATTCTGGCATTTTTACAGCACAGGTCTGAGCAGAGAATTGAAGTTAACAACGAAAAAGACCTTGCTCAAATCAACGCAACAAGTAACGAACATTTACAATTAGATTTATTTGGGAATGCCATCAAGAAAGAGGAATCAGACAATAAAATAGTTCCTGTAAAACCTTTAAGTCTGGTAGTGGTGCCGACTTCACTGATCTATAACTGGCAGAGTGAAGTGAAAAAATTCACTACGTTAAAAATCTACATCCATTCGGGCTTTAACAGAGTCAGAGATTTAAGCAGAGTATTACCACACTATGATATCATTATCAGTAGCTATGGTACGGTCAGAAATGACATAGACATGTTCTCGAAAATTGAATTTGACAATATTATTCTCGACGAGTCGCAGGCAATTAAGAATCCTTCATCACAGACTGCCATCAGTGTTAATCAGTTAAGAGCTCGTCATAAAATTGCCATGACGGGGACACCAGTTGAAAACAGCATAACTGATTTATGGAGTCAGATCAATTTTTTAAATCCGGGCATACTGGGGAATTACCATTTTTTTACCAGAAAATATGTCAATGCCATCGAAAAAGAAAAGAGCGAGAGT
>JBJTNS010000304.1:0-4636 GCA_046074245.1 Chitinophagaceae bacterium
CTAATGCAAAGCTCAAAAGCCATTTCTTTTACAGTTAAGTTTTTTAGCTCTCGAATTTTTTTAATATTGTTGCAAATTTTACATTTTGCTGCATCTATATCTTCATAGTGTTTAGTTTCCATATAGTTTATCAAATTTTAATAAAAACAGAAGTTAGTAATAGTTTTTTTTCAAAAATATAGAAAGATTGTAATTTTAAAAAATACAGATACCCAAATTCACCCTTTTGGAGGATAAAAATCATCCTTTAGGGTGATTATTGACAATATTAAAAAAATGTTAAATAATCACTTCGACTTACCTGTAAACTTCCAGATAAACTGATCGTTTTCAAACACAATGCCATAGTAGTCGAAGGTGCCCGTACTGCGGTCGCCGTTAGCATTTAAACTCAAGATGCCAGTCAAACCGTCGTAGTTATTTGCGGTATTGGTAAAATCTGTTTTGAATGTGCTGAAGTTGCTGCTCTGCTTAGTGGTTATGGTTTTTGCCAAAACCCATACCGCATCGTATACCGCTAGTGCATAGGCATCTGCATCCAGACCAGTAGCTGCTTTTATCTCGGCTTGTATTGAAGCCAGATCTGGTTTCGCAATGGATGGTAAACCGTAAGTTGGAGCAAAAAATTTAACTTTAGAAGCAAATGCTGCAGCCTGATTATTGTTTGTTAAAGCGCTGCTTAAAACTGCACCATCGCCGCCATACCAGTTTACTCTTGAAAAGATGGGATCAGAAGAAGCTTGCTCAAACAACACAGCACATTCGTCAAATGAGGCAATGTAAACACCAATCTGGCTGCTGTCTGCACTGCTTAGTTTACTTGTTAATTGCTGCTTTAAATTGGCAAGTACTGAACTGAAATCTGTTGTGTTGATGGCATAAGGTGTTAAAGCTTCGACAGTACCACCCTGAGTCGTAAATACAGCACCTGTGGCTGTTTGTAAGCCTTTGTTGCCTGCGTCATCTCTTGAAAGTGTAATCAGGTGTCGTTTACCTTCTTTGTATATCGTTCTTGCAATAGCACTGCCTTCTACGGCGTCACCCGGACAGAATCTGAATATTGCATCATTTGCGATGGCCAGAGAAGATGCAGTGCTTCCCTGACTAATAACCAGAATGTTATTGGCATCAGCGAAGTTTTTTATTGCACCTAATTCGGCACTCGATTGCGGTCCGATAAAGTATCGAATCTGCTGATTGTTATATCCATTGGTGATGGCTGATAAGGCAAGAGCGGTATCAAGTTTTGTGTCAAAAATATTCGCTGAAAAGCGATAAGGTGAAGAGATGCTGCTCAGGTAATTATTAACGTCTGAAACAGCTATATTCATCGCGGCTTTAGATGTTAGTCCTAAACTCGACCAGTTGCCAGTTAGCGAAAATAATCCACCAACTTGAATGGTTTGAGTAGGAGTGGTTTCAACTGGATCAGTTTTACAGCCGCTAACAAAAGCAGTTGCAACAAGAGTAGAGAGCAATAATTTTTTTAACATACCAGGCAAAGATATTGAGTTGTTGAATGGTAATAAGAGCCTGATAGTGAATATGCTGAGTATTTTTCTTGAATGTGTAATTAAATCTAAATGGGTGATAGTTCTCAGAAATTTAGACTGCTTGTCTGTTTCGTTTACTCAACACCTTTTTCCTATCTTTGCCCCATGCAAAACAGCGACAAAGTTTTTTTGATGATCCTCGATGGATGGGGTATCGGTAAACACGATTTTACAGATGGTATCTATAATGCCCAAACACCTTTCTATAAACATTTAATAGATACATACCCGAATACAACACTAACTACTTTTGGCAATGCCGTAGGCTTGCCTGAAGGACAGATGGGTAACAGCGAAGTGGGTCATATGAACATCGGCGCTGGTCGCGTAGTTTGGCAACAGCTTGCCCTTATCAATAAAAAATTTGAAGATGGATCGGCTGCGTCTGAAAATGGAATTACCGAAATGGCCAACTACTGTATCTCGAATAATAAACCACTCCATTTAATCGGACTGGTAAGTGATGGGGGAGTACACAGCAGTATTGACCATCTGATTGCACTCTGTAAAATTTATACAGATCTGGGTGTTCAGAATATTTATATACATGCCTTTACCGATGGCAGAGATACCGATCCAAAAAGCGGTATTGGCTATATCAGCACTCTTGAAAAGGCAATTGCATCCACCAATGCTAAAATTGCTTCAGTCATTGGTCGTTATTATGCTATGGACCGGGATAAACGCTGGGAGAGGGTTAAGCTGGCGTACGACCTGATGGTGAACGGTGATGGACAGGCTTATGCCTCTGCTACCGAAGCCCTCGAGGATGCCTATGCTCAGGATATCACCGACGAATTTATTCCGGCTTCTGTCATCGTTAACGACGAGGGTATGCCAGTGGCCAGTATTAAAGAAGATGATGCTGTTTTCTGTTTTAATTTCAGAACTGACAGAGGTCGGCAAATCACTCAGGTGCTAACGCAAATGGATATGCACGAGTTTAATATGCATGCCCTGAAGCTCTATTATGCTACTATGACCGAGTACGATGCTACCTACAATAATGTACATGTGGTATTCGATTCTAAGAATGTCACAGAAACTCTTGGTGAAGTGATCAGTAAAGCCGGCAAAACACAATTGCGCAGTGCCGAGACCGAGAAGTATCCGCACGTTACCTTCTTCTTCTCGGGTGGCCGCGAAGAGCCTTTTGAAGGCGAAGATAGAGTGATGGAACCATCGCCTAAAGTAGCGACCTACGATTTACAACCAGAGATGAGTGCTCTGCCGCTGACTGCCAAAATTGATGCTGCGATCGATTCAGAAAAATACGATTTTATCTGTCTGAACTTTGCTAATACCGATATGGTAGGGCACACCGGCGTCTGGGAAGCTATTATCAAGGCTGCAGAGACTGTAGATGCCTGCGTGAAGCAACTGGTAGAAAAAGCCCAGTCGAAGGGCTATCAGATAATCATTATCGCTGATCATGGAAATTCTGATGAAGCCAGAAATCCTGATGGTACCCCAAACACTGCACATAGCATGAATCCTGTGCCATGCATCATCATCAGCGATAAATGCCAGTCCATTCCTGCTAAAGGCAAACTAGCAGATGTAGCGCCTAGTATTTTAAAGATGATGGGCATAGCTCAACCTCCCGTAATGGATGGTGTAAGCCTCTTCGTATAACCTTCGGACCCACGGTCCACGGTAAGAGTCGGACCCACGGTATAAGAGAGCGAGAATGAGAGTGAGAGCGGCTGCCGCCTGTATAACCGTCGGACCCACGGTCCACGGTAAAGGTCGGACCCACGGTCCACGGTAAGAGCCGGACCCACGGTTCCTGAGCCACGTCGAAGGACGGTCCACGGTAAGAGTCGGACCCACGGTTCCTGAGCCACGTCGAAGGACGGTCCACGGTAAAGGTCGGACCCACGGTTAATGAGAGCGAGAATGATAGTGAGAGCGAACGTATAGCCGTCGGACCCACGGTCCACGGTAAGAGTCGGACCCACGGTTCCTGAGCCACGTCGAAGGACGGTCCACGGTAAAGGTCGGACCCACAGTCCACGGACAATAAAAGGCCATCAGGGAGTGCATGATTAATATGATTGGTGTGATTAATATGAATCATACGGAACCATTCGGTGATTAACAGGATTAGCGGGGATTAGCGGGGATTATTGAAGTTGAATTCCGTTCAGAATGGATTTAATAAGGATTCGCCTGCGGCGCGGATTTCGACGCAAGAACTTCGCCGCCTTTTTTTTTTGACACATAGCCTTGGTGTTGCTCCGTCGCCGTATAGCCGTCGGACCCACGGTCCACGGTAAAGGTCGGACCCACGATCAACGGTTCTTTGTAAAAAAAGTGTCATAAATCACCCCAATTCTCCTATACAGGGGAAGCGTTCGAAAACCGAATCGGTATGTGGTGCATCGGCTAATTCTTCGGTAAGATCCTGACCAGCCCAATGCTCGTAGTGCTTGCCATTACGCCATAAACGACTATCAGAAACATTGTAGATTTTTCCTTTAAATGCTACCCATATTTCTGGTTTATCGACACCATTGCGAAGTGCTAATTGTTGTTTTGTGTATTTTTCAGACATTTGTCAGAATTAAATAAGCTGTATCTTTGAAAAAATACAAAGATATTAGATTTTGAAATTACGCTTATTTTTAGTTTTAGTGATTATTTACATCTGTGCCGTATTCGGATGGTGGCTCTATTCTTTTGTGTCTTACACAGAGAAAGAATACCAGCTTGAATACAATAACCTAAAATTAAATGCCCTGGTCATTAAAAATGGTATTATAGAATATATTGAAGAGCGCCAGGCAGAAGCCCAAACCATTCCATACGAAATTTTTAAGGCTGCCGAACAAGAAATCCGCAAAAAACATCAGGAATTAAACTTCCAACACCGTGTTAAAACAGAATTGGTGGTAATCAATTCAACCAATAACCTTCATAACTTAATCGATATTAAAATTGCGCCCGAAGAATTTAAGGCCATTCATACCAATTTCATCCGCAAACAACGCGCCTTCTATTCAGAGGTTATCTTTTTTACCATCCTAGTTATATCTGGCGTTATCTGGGTATTTGGCAAATTAGAATCGCTGTTAAATTTG
>JBJTNS010000305.1:0-6046 GCA_046074245.1 Chitinophagaceae bacterium
TAAGTCAGTGGTTAAAAAGTCGCAAAAAAGTTATTTTAATCTATCTCTTTTTATCGGTCATCTTAGTAGCCTATTACCTAATGGACGCTCATCCTACACTTAACGAATTCAGATTTAATTGCCTCTTACTCGGCATGGGTACGGGTTATTGGGCTTTGTTTGTTCAGGTAGCCTCTGAGAACTTTGGTACCAATATACGCAGTACCGTTACTAATACAGTGCCCAATTTTGTAAGAGGGGCCGTGGTGCCTATCACACTTAGCTTTAAATACCTGGCCGAAAAAACAGATGTGCAGAACGCTGCAATTATTGTTGGTGCTGTTTGCCTTTCTCTCGCTATTTTTGCACTGAGTTTTATGAAGGAGACCTTTAGTAAGGATCTCGATTACCACGAAATAGACTGATGTCAGATTTACAAAAAACCAAACTGGGCCTTGTTATGGCCACCGACCCAAGATGGGTGAATATTGCAGAGATGCAGATAGGGGAGATTTTGAGCGATCATGCCTGGTGCGAACAGAAAGCTGCCACCACATGCATTTCATTGATTGTTAAATATGCCCACTACGAAAATATTGTTGAAGAAGTAACGCCTATAGTAGCTGAGGAGTGGGGGCATTTCAGAAGAGTTTTAAAAGAACTAAAAAAACGCGGACTTAAATTCGAGCCACCCCGCAAAGACGAGTACGTCAATAAACTTTTTGCCATAGAGAAACGTGGACTCAAACCGGAACAGGTAGCAGTTGAGAAATTATTGATCAGCGCCATGATTGAAGCCAGAAGCTGCGAGCGATTCAGATTGCTCAGTCTGCATATTCAGGACGATGAACTCAAATCGTTTTACCGCGAGTTTATGGAAAGCGAAGCCGGACACTACCATACCTTTATTCATCTGGCAAAAACCATTATGCCTGCAGACTATGTTCAACAACGCTGGAACGAGTTTCTTGTCGCTGAGGCAGAGATTATGAAAAGTATGGAACTAAGAGGAGACAGAATGCACTAATGCCGGCACTGGATTCAGATATCATCGATATAGTTATACGCACAGCGGCGGTGTATCTGGTGATAGTACTGGGACTCCTGATTTTGGGAAAGAAAGAGTTGTCGCAAATCAGTGTCACCGATTTGGTGTTTATTTTGTTAATCAGTAATGCCGTGCAAAATGCCATGGTAGGTGATAATACCACATTAAGTGGTGGATTGGTAGCAGCTGGTGTTTTGTTCTTGTTAAACTTCACCTTCCGCCGTTTGAATTACAAATCCAAAAGCTTGCGAAAGATCATAGAAGGCGAACCGGTATTGTTGATTTACGAAGGCAAATTGCAGAATAGAAACCTTCAAAAAGAAAGCATCACCGAAGAAGAATTAATGGCTGCATTGCGCGAACACGGCGTAGCCAGAATTGAAGAAGTAAAGTTAGCCATGTTAGAAATCGATGGCAATATCAGCGTGGTTAGCAAAGACTTCGTCAACCGCACCAAACATAAAAAACATGTTAAAGGCTTTTTCAGAAGCTAAGAGTACAAACTGGAGTTAAGATGTCTTCTGAACCAGTAAGCACTTTCTTTGAGGGTGCGTTTTTTGGTGTCGAAGTCGACATATATCAAACCAAATCTGGGTTGATAGCCCTCTGCCCATTCGAAATTATCCATTAAACTCCATGCAAAATACCCCTGCACATTGGCGCCTTCGCGCTTGGCTCTCAATACTTCGTTGATATGGGTCTGAAAATAATGGATGCGCTTAAAATCATTCACTCTTCCGAGTACTACTTCATCTTCGAAGGCAACACCGTTTTCTGTTACTATTATAGGAATGTTTAACTGATAAGCTTCTATTTTCATGATGGTGGAATAGATGCTCCGGGCATGGATTTCCCAGTTCATGGCTGTTAAATCGATGGTGCGTTTCGATGCTGGTATATGTTTTATTTTTAGGAACGGATTGAAGGCATTGTACTTAAAAACTTCTCTGGTATAAGTCTGTATGCCGATGAAGTCGAGTTTAGTGGCAAGTTTTTCTGCATCTCCGGGAAGCATGTACTTATTAATGGCTTCCAGTTTCTTTACTTCCGCACAAGGATAGCCAAAGCCAAGCAGGGGTTCAAAGAAAAATCGGTTAATGAGTAAGTCGGCAATTCTGGCTGCTTTTATGTCTTTACTTTTATTGCTGTTTGGATCAATTTGTGTGAAAGAAAAACTAGAACCTACTACGTGTTGAGGAAATTCTTTTTTGATACTGCGGTAGGTTTCGCCAATTACCAGCATGGCATGGTGTGTGGCTTTTAAAAAAGAATCAAAGCCCTTTCTGCCTGGCGCGTGAATGCCAAACAAATAACCAGCACCTAAGAAAACAGAAGGTTCATTCAGAATGGTCCAATGATTTACCTGGGTGTAAGTTCTGACACAAAACATGGCATAATCATTAAAGTACTGAAGGATATCGCGGTTGGTCCAGCCCCCTTTCTTTTCAAGCGCCGCTGGAAGGTCCCAGTGATATAAGGTAATCCATGGTGTGATGTTCTGAGCGATGCAGTAGTCGATAACCTCTTTATAAAATGCCACTCCTTCGGGATTAACGTTAACGCCATCAGGCATGATACGTGCCCAAGCTATACTAAACCGGAAATGTTTAAAACCTATGTATTTGATATGGTCGATATCGGTTTTAAAATGATGGTAAAAGTCTGAAGAATCTTTGAGATGGTGCTGGTTTTTGATTTTACTTTTTCTAAACAGGCCCCACGATTTTTTCTCGCAAAACTCATCCCAGATCGACGGACCTTTGCCATAGGCTTCGTGAGCAGATTCCGTTTGTGCTGCAGAGATGGCTACGCCCCAGATCATAGCTTTATGCATAGGCGAATATCAGGCGAGTTTAAAATCTTTTAAGAAGTTAGCGAGACCGTTTTCTTCGGCATCATTCAGATGGTCTTCTGCTATTTGTTCTTTATACTGGTAGATGGTCCACTCAGAATGATGGTATTCTAAAGCCGTAAGATTTTCTATCCAGTCGCCGCTATTAAGATATCGAACACTTGTGTCTTTTATTTCAACCAGCTTATTGCTTTGCTGATGAATATGTCCGCATACTACAGTCTGGCATTGCTCCTGATAGGCATAGTTGACGGCAGACTCTTCAAAGTTCTGAACGAAAGATACAGCTTGTTTAACGCTGTTTTTAATGGCTTTAGAGAGTGAGACTCTTTTGCCACCTAGTTTAGAGGATATAAAATTAACGAAGGTATTAAGGTGGATGAGATAATCGTAGCATTTACCACCAAGCTTGGCCAGCCATTTGGCGTGCTGTACCGAGAAGTCGAATACATCACCATGAAAGAAAAGGGTCTTTTTGCCATCCAGGTCAATTTCAAGTTTGTTTACAAGTTCAATCTCTCCAAAGTTCATACCGGTAAACTTACGCAGCATCTCATCGTGGTTGCCGGTGATGTAATAAATTTTGGTGCCATTCATGGCAAGTTTAAGAATGTAGCGCACCACCTTCATGTGAGATTTAGGAAAGTACGATTTAGAGAACTGCCAGATATCGATGATATCTCCGTTAAGAATAAGCGTTTGAGGATCGATGCTTTTAAGATAGGAGAGGAGTTCTTTGGCGCGGCATCCGAAAGTGCCGAGGTGCACATCTGATACTACAACAAGCTCGACTGGTCTTTTAATCATTTTTTGAAAGTCTTACTAAAAGGATTGAAAATCAAGTCAAATAATAATAAACCTAATTGATCAAATAATCTTTTCATTTTAATTCAAATTACGGCTTGTTAAATAAATTAATTAATGATTCATTGTTATTGTTTTGTTAAGGTAATGGTATACTATGGAGCATAAAAAAAGCGAAGTTTTAAAACTTCGCTTTTCAATATAATCAGATGTTGATCTTACAAGTGGATGCACTCATCATAAGCTTTAGCCACAGCTTCCATAATGGCTTCGCTCATAGTTGGGTGTGGGTGCACAGACTTAATGATTTCGTGGCCAGTAGTCTCAAGGTTTCTTGCTACAACTGCTTCAGCAATCATATCGGTAACGCCTTCGCCTACCATGTGGCAACCTAACCATTCGCCGTATTTAGCATCGAAAATAACTTTTACGAAACCATCTTTATGGCCGCTGGCAGAAGCTTTTCCGCTGGCAGAGAATGGGAAAGTACCCACTTTGATTTCGTAGCCTTTTTCTTTAGCCTGAGCTTCGGTGTAACCAACAGAAGCCACTTCAGGGTGGGTGTAAGTACAACCAGGGATGTTGTTATAGTTTAAGGCATGTGGGTGTAAACCAGCAATTGCTTCAACGCAGATAATACCTTCGGCACTGGCAACGTGAGCAAGCGCCGGACCGTGAACGATGTCACCGATAGCGTAAACTCCTTCAATATTGGTTTTGTAGTTGTCGTCAACTAATACTTTACCTTTTTCGGTTTTAACACCTACAGCTTCTAAGCCTAAGTTTTCTAAGTTAGAAACGATACCAGCAGCTGATAATACGATGTCAGCTTCGAGCACTACATTTCCAGTAGGTGTTTTAACAGACACTTTGCAACCATCACCTTTGGTGTCAACGCTTTCAACAGCGCTGTTGGTCATGATTTCTACACCGTTCTTTTTGTAGATTTTCTCCATCAGTTTAGATACTTCTTCGTCTTCAACTGGCAGGATTCTAGGCATAAATTCGATAACGGTCACTTTAGTACCAAGTGTATTGTAGAAATAAGCGAACTCCATACCGATAGCACCAGAACCGATCACCACCATGGTTTTAGGTTGTTTAGGCAATACCATAGCTTCGCGGTAACCGATCACTTTAACACCATCTTTAGCGACACCTGGAAGGTCTCTGCTTCTGGCACCAGTTGCTAATATGATATGGTCGGCTTCGTAAATATCTTTTTTACCTTCGCTTGTTACTTCAACTTTTTTATTGCCAGCTAACAGAGCGGCACCTTTGATCACGGTAATTTTATTCTTTTTCATCAGGAACTCGATACCTTTGCTCATGTTACCTGCAACACCACGACTGCGTTTAACGATCGCTTCGAAGTCGACGCTGGCATCTTTAGCATTAATGCCATAATCGGCACTGTGTTTTAAATATTCGAATACTTGTGCAGATTTCAGCAATGCTTTAGTTGGAATACAGCCCCAGTTTAGGCATATACCGCCCAATTCAGCTTTCTCAACTACAGCTACTTTTTTACCCAATTGAGATGCGCGGATTGCAGCTACATAGCCACCAGGTCCACTGCCTATTACGATAATATCAAATTTCATGACTGATTAAAAATTAATTTTGCTGCGAAATTAAAGGAAATCGGGAAACTGAACAATTTTTATTGTTGGGGTGGTGGAAATATGGGCAGGGAGCAGAAATTCTGCTTTTTCCGTGGGCTGCGAGCCCGACGGCTACTGGATATTGTTATTCGTTTGATAAATAATTGTACAGCGTCGCTGACGCAATATGCGCCTGGTTTTCCCAATAATCATATCGTTTTCCCGTGGGCTGCGAGCCCGACTTTTCCCGTGGACCGTGGGTCCGACGGTTATACGGTATGATTCATATTCTCATTCCCGCTTTCATTCTCATTCTCGCTCTCATCCCCTATATTTGCGCCATGCATTTATATACAATCGATACAGGTTTTTTTAAGCTGGATGGGGGCGCTATGTTTGGTGTGGTGCCTAAGAGTATATGGAAGAATCTCAATCCGGCGGACGAGAATAATATGTGTAACTGGGCCATGCGCTGTTTGCTGGTTGAGGATGGTAACCGTCTGATTCTGGTGGATAATGGTATTGGCAATAAGCAGTCGGATAAATTCTTTGGCTACTACTACCTCAATGGTGATGCCTCGCTGGATGGCTCTCTCAATGCCCTGGGCTTCAGTCGGGACGATATTACTGATGTAGTGCTTACGCATCTGCACTTCGACCATTGTGGTGGGAGTATTGAGTGGAATAAGGATCGCACATCTTACCAGCCTGCTTTTAAGAACGCCCATTTCTGGAGCAATGAAACCCATTTTAAGCATG
>JBJTNS010000306.1:0-5787 GCA_046074245.1 Chitinophagaceae bacterium
TAATCTACTTGCAATATAGGACTGCCGTTTTTTTTTGATATTTCCTGGTTATTCTTGATTTTTCTTGAAACAGTCAATTGAAATTCAATTTTATCCTATTCTTATTCAATTAATTATATTTTTATTGAAAATTTGGTACAATTATCTACACAAAAATTGACTTAAAAATTGTAAAGTTGATTTATGAAAAAGATATTATTTATTTTATCGCTACTTTGGATTTCATGCCAAAACAAAACTGAAGTTAATATTTGAAGATGGTAATTGGATAGACCAAGCAGAATATATGGCTGGATTACCATATACTTTATTATGGCAAATTGCATCATGTACATGGAACTGTTCTGGAACTAATGATAATTCAAATACTCAATCTTAAACTCAAATGAAAAAATTGAATCTGTTTTTTGAAATTTTCTGTTTAGTGATTTTGAATATTTTACTTTTTTTAAGTATTGAAGGTCAATTTAAAACTTTTTATTATACAATTATAAGTAGCCTACTCTCGGTTTATTTTTTTCCAATTAAATTGATATTTAGAGCAAAAATTGCTAACAAGTTTGATTTGTTTTCTTATTTCTTTACCGGAATTGTAATAATCTTTTCAAGTATTAGTTTTTTTATTGATCATAACAATACTCTTAAATTGACTCTTTTTGTTTTCCAGCTATTAAATATAATGCTATTAATAAAAAGAATATCAGAAAAAGATGCACTTAAGCTTTTAATTCATGTGTTAATAGCGGTTTTAATAGCTGGATCGTATTTTTTATAAATCCTAAACTTTTATGCTTTGAATAAATCCATAATTTCAGAGACTTCTTATGGAGTAAAGATATTTTTTCGCTTTACTTTATTGAAAAAAATGTGGAAAATATGCCATGATACATGACTTTGCTCCATTTAAGCCCTTTGCCGAATGTCCACATTTTTTACCTCACAGGTTTTGTGCCTAATCCATGATTAGTGTACATTCTTATCAAGCATAAAAAAACCCCATCCAAAGATGAGGTTTTAGAGATGTGCCCGAAGAGAGACTCGAACTCTCAAGGAATAATCCAACGGCTTCTGAGACCGCAACGTTTACCAATTTCGCCATCCGGGCATATTATTAAGAACTCTGAGTGCCCACGACAAGATTCGAACTTGCACGACCTTTCGGTCACCACCCCCTCAAGATGGCATGTCTACCAATTTCACCACATGGGCAATGCGGGGGGCAAAGATAAGGCTTTTTTCTTTTTTGCAAAACAATGCCTAAACTTATTCCATCTTAGCCCTGGCAGGCTTGAACTGGATTAAAATATAGGGCATATAAGCGAGGTACAAATATCATTAAAGCGATGATAAAACTGGCGATAGAAAAACATAATACAGCGGCTGCCGAAATGTCTTTTACCTTACCTGCAGTTTCGTTAAATTCGGGGGAGACCAGGTTGACCAGGTGTTCAATGGCTGTATTGACGAGTTCTAAAGTGAGAACGCCTGCAATACAAATTAATATAATGCACCATTGAACCATAGTAAGCTGTGCAATAAAGCCCATTATAATAGTAAGAGTGGCAGATACCAGGTGGAGCTTGAAGTTCCGCTCAGAGTAAGCTGCTTTAAAGCCTTTAAAGGCATAGCCAAAAGATCGTAATAGGGGTGATTTAGCCATATAATTGTGCTGTTTCAAAAATAGTAGTTTTTTTACTGATGATGTAGTATTTTTGTGATATGAAACATATTGTTGTTGCCCTGAGTTTTGTTTTACTGTATTCTGCTTGCGAAGAAATTCCTCCGCATATCGATTTTAATGAGCCATACAAAACAAAAGACACCACTTATATCGTTGGCAATGTGCCAGCTGCTCAGCATAAAGCTGTTTTGATTGAAGACATCACCGGCGTTAGATGTGTTAACTGCCCGCAGGCTGCTGCAAAAGCCAAAGAAATAGTCACTGAAAAAACCGAAGACAGTGTGGTGGTAATGGCCTTATACATTAACCAGCTGGCTAATTTTACCACACCCTGGGATGGATATCCATTGCTGAATACGGCAATAGCAACCAATATCGTAGATTTTTATGGTATACCGAGCGGACTGCCGAGTGGGTATGTAGACAGGGCCGTTTATGCGCCTCAAACCGTCAGATTTTACGCTTACACAACCTGGAAAAATCTGGTGAATCAGCGTTTAAGTCAGTCTACACCAGTGAATATTGACATTCAGAAATCTCTTAACATTAGAAATTTAACTGTGAATTTAAAACTTCAGTATACTTCTGCAGTAACAGGCGATCATAAGTATGCCTTGTATGTAGTAGAAGATGGTATTGTTAGTAAGCAGACAGGAGCAACAGATCCTGAAAATTATGTACACAACCACGCTTTAAGATATGCCTTCGGCAATCCCTTAGGCAATGCTTTAACGGCTACTCTGGTACCTGGCAGAACCTTTGACAAGCAATTAGAATACACCATTCCGGCTGAGTATAATATCGACAAATGTCGTCTTGTTTGTGTGGTAACGGATGTTGCTACCGGCGAGGTTGTCAATGTTCGCGAAGTACACGTTAAATAATGGATTGGCGCAGTGCCGGCATAGGGTTTAAACAATACTTGCTGTTAGAGAAGTCGCTGTCTAAAAACAGCATTTCTGCTTATCTCCACGACATCAAATGTTTTGAAAACTTTCTCGACCGTGAGGCAAACAGCATTGGTCCGCTTTTGGTTACTTACGAAAATCTTCTGGCATATGTTTCATCTCTGCACGCTGCGGGAGTCGCTTCTTCCAGTCAGGCGCGCATGATCAGCGGCCTTCGGGCATTTTACAAATATTTGTTACTGGAAGATTTGCTTCAGAATGATCCCACCTTATTCTTAGAGATGCCAAAGCAGGCGCGCAAATTACCAGAGGTGCTGAGTCTCGACGAGATCAATGCTATGATAGGGCAAATTGATATGAGCAAACCCATGGGTCACCGCGACAAAGCGATGCTTGAAACCTTGTTTAGCAGTGGATTGAGGGTGAGTGAGCTGATAGGCTTAAACATTTCAGAGGTATATTTTAAAGACGAGTTCATCAAAGTAAGAGGCAAGGGCAATAAAGAGCGTTTGGTGCCAATCGGACAAGAAGCTTTGAAAGCCATAGATATCTATATTAACCAAACCAGAGTGCATTTTAAATTACAGAAGAAGTTTTCGGATACAGTCTTTATTAACCATCTTGGAGGAGGTATCAGCAGAGTGTCTGTGTTTAAAATCATTAAGACACTGGCAGCAGCCGCTGGTATACGCAAGAACATCAGTCCGCATGCTTTCAGGCATTCTTTTGCCACATGTCTGGTAGAAGGAGGCGCTGATTTAAGAGCTGTTCAGCAGATGCTGGGGCACGAGAGTATCACCACAACAGAGATATATACGCATCTTGACAGATCGTATCTCAAAGAAACGATACGTTTATATCATCCCCGTTCAGGGAAATCAAAACATACCAGAGAGTAATTCTTCAGAAGAGGTATTGTTAAAATACTGTGGGATTTCGAAGGTTGAAAGCACTTCGCGAATGGCCTCTGTATTGTGTCTGCAGCCTGTAAGAGCTTGTTCGATGTCTTCCTTATCTTTTACATTAAAGAAGTCGCCGTAGAACTTAAATTCAGTAATAGTACCCTTATCGACATTGATATAGAATTCGATATTTCCACCTTCTGTTTTAATCATTTTGCGGAAAGTATATTTCGGAGAGTAACCAAAATTCCATTCCCAGGTTCGGTATTTTTCGTCGGCCAGTTTATTGATGGCTGCCAGGTCATCTGCCGTGTAGTCATAAAATTTTACATCTTCGTATTTGCTGGCGATGTATTGAATAATCAGGTCGTAGAATTCGGAGACACTGATTGGATTTGGTAAATGAGAGCTGATGTTGGTAACGCGACTTCTAACTGATTTTACAGCTTTGTCCTGGAACTTAAGCGGATTTACTTTCAGTGCAGCAGAGAGGTCGGCGATCTGAGAGGTAAACAGTAAAGTACCGTGGTGCAGGGTACGTTTTTTCTGATGGTAAATATGTTCGGCATTTCCACTGAATTTCATGCCATCGATAAGAAGGTCGTTTCTACCACTAAATTCGGCATTGACACCGAGGGTTTTCAGCACTTCTATGATGGGCATGGTATAGTGTTTAAAGTCGATTTTGATTTCGTCTTTATTGAGGGCGTTGCTGATGAAGGTAAAATTCAGGTTACCCAGATCGTGGAACACAGCACCACCACCTGACAGACGTCTGACAACGTTTACTTTCTGGTCTTGCACATAGTCGAGGTTGATTTCGGCCAGCGTATTCTGGTGTTTGCCAACGATGATGGCATTTTCGTTGCGCCAGAGGGTAAAGATGTCATCATCAAAATTTTTAAGCAGATATTCTTCAGCCGCAAGATTAAAATAGGGGTCTGTATAAGGATTTTTTATAATCAGCATTGGGGCGCAAAATTAAGGAATTCAGCCAAGAAGGCGATTAAATTCTGAAAGAAGCTTAATTTTTTAAAAAAATGCTAACACGAGATTTTTATTAAAACAATAAACATGTATTTTTGCACCCGCAATGAATTTCGAATTAACAGAAGAACAATTGGCAGTGCAGCAGGCCGCCAGGGATTTTGCCCAAACAGAATTGCTGCCAGGAGTAATTGAACGCGACAATAATCAGGAATTTCCAGCTGAGCAGATTAAGAAGCTTGGCGAACTTGGATTTCTGGGTATGATGGTAGATCCAAAATACGGCGGAAGCGGTATGGACACTGTCAGCTATGTATTAGCGATGGAAGAATTGTCGAAGATTGATGCTTCTGCATCTGTAGTTGTATCGGTAAACAATTCACTTGTTTGCTGGGGCTTAGAGAACTTTGGTTCTGAAGAGCAAAAAATGAAATATCTGGTGCCATTAGCTAAAGGCGAGGTACACGGTGCATTTTGTTTAAGCGAGCCAGAAGCAGGTAGTGATGCAACATCTCAGAGAACCACTGCAGTAGATATGGGTGATTACTATTTATTGAATGGTACTAAGAACTGGATTACCAATGGTAAGACTGCCTCTATTTACTTAGTAATTGCACAAACCAATGTAGAAGCCGGACACAAAGGTATCAATGCCTTTATCGTTGAGGCTGGCATGGAAGGCTTTGTAGTAGGTAAGAAAGAAGATAAAATGGGTATCAGAGGTAGTGACACTCACTCTTTGATGTTCACAGATGTTAAAGTACCAAAAGCCAACAGAATTGGCGAAGATGGTTTCGGTTTCAAGTTTGCAATGAAGACCTTAACAGGCGGTAGAATCGGTATTGCTGCTCAGGCTCTGGGTATTGCAAGCGGAGCATACGAACTGGCATTAAAATATTCTAAAGAAAGAAAAGCATTTGGTACAGAAATCATGAACCACCAGGCGATTCAGTTCAAATTAGCGGATATGGCTACTGAAATAGAAGCTGCCAGATTGTTGTGTCTGAAAGCTGCCTGGTTAAAAGACAACCACATGGATTATGGAAGAGCCAGCAGTATGGCGAAATTGTTTGCTTCAGAAGTAGCAATGAAAACCACTGTTGAAGCGGTTCAGATTCACGGAGGTTACGGTTATGTAAAAGAGTACCACGTTGAGCGTTTAATGCGTGATGCTAAGATCACTCAGATTTACGAAGGTACCAGCGAAGTACAAAGAGTTGTTATTTCAAGAGATATTTTGAAATAAGGCAATAAAAAATAATTACAGAATGCAGGGATTGGTGAAAACTGGTCCCTGTTTTTTTTTAGT
>JBJTNS010000307.1:0-6628 GCA_046074245.1 Chitinophagaceae bacterium
CGGCGTTGTTACACGTTACCTTCGGGTAATCAATATCAATAAACTCTATCTCGAAACTAAAATTCGTCTTTCTTTCCTCCTAATCTCTATTCTTATCTGTTCGGTAGTAATATATTTTACAGTCCAGAATGTGAACAGAAGTTTCAAGGAAAAGCAAAATGAGAATCTGGATAAGAAGATGTCACAGATCATCACCGAACTCGAAATGGGTTTCCAGAAGAAAGATCAGCGTCCGATTCAAAATCTGATAAAGCACCTGGCTGGTAATCACGAAGTGGATATCAATATATATTCTAAGGATGGTACTTTGTACCAGACAGCGAATAACAGAATTTATTTCGAAGGATGGTTTTCTCCATACATGCACCCAGATGCCCATTATGAACTGATTCACAATAAACAGTACAGCATCAAACAAGTAGAGCGTATTGGTGATTTGGAATATCAGTCTTATTACTCCTCTTTATTTGATGAAAACCGCAATCTGATTGGGTACGTTCATCTGCCATACTTCTCAAAGTCATTGGATCTTAAAAACGAATTCTCCAATTATCTGGGAAGTCTACTTAACATTTCTACCTTACTGCTGATGATTTCTTTGCTTATCGCTTCTTATTTTGGCAGAAGTTTGGTGCGCCCATTAAAACTCATGATAGAAAATCTCGCCAGAATAAAAGTGGGTGAACAAAATACCGCTATCGCCTGGTCGCGCAATGACGAAATTGGTCAGCTCGTTGATCAATACAATATCATGCTGAAAAAACTCGAAGTAAGTACCGAATTGCTGGCTCAGAGTGAAAGGGAAGGAGCATGGAAAGAAATGGCGAAACAAGTCGCCCACGAAATTAAAAATCCTCTCACACCAATGAAGCTGCATTTACAGCATCTTCAAATGTCCATCAGTCGCGATGATGATAATCTAAAAGAGAAAGTGGCCAATATCAGCCGAATACTTATAGAACAAATCGACCAGCTTAGCAGAATGGCTGAAGAGTTTTCTTCTTTTGCTAAAATGCCAATCGCTGTTATCGAAACCTGCAATATTTATGATGTGCTGGAGTCTTGTATCATTCTTTTCAGAGCACAGAATGATCTTGAAATTGAATTTGAATCAGAACTGCGTTCAGTATTCGTTCACATAGATAAAGGGCAAATGCAAAGGGTGTTTACCAATATCCTTAAAAATGCACAGCAAGCGGCTAAAGACAATGAATCCTGCAGAATTATTGTGAATCTAAAAGTTGTAGACAAACAGATTGAAATAAGTTTTGAGGATAATGGAAAGGGTATTGAAGACGATCTTAAAGATAAAATATTCCATCCTAGTTTTAGTACTAAGAACTCGGGTATGGGTTTAGGACTGGCAATATGCAGAAAAATAGTGGAACAAGTTCACGGACATATCACATTTGTAAGTGATACCAATAAAGGGACTACCTTTTTCGTTGTTTTACCAATTGTACCAAACGACTCATTAAACGTCTGACTCTGATATGGCTGTTAACTAGTTTCGCTTTCTGTTCCTCAGTAAGTGCTCAGAACGATGTCTCTAATCTCCGGAAATTAAATATCCCAGTGGGCTCTGATACAGTATCACTGGGTGTTATACCTCTGGTATTTGGGAGTGTTCAGGTGTACAATGGTTCTTCTGTTATCAATTCGGGCTATATTGTTAACTACACCGATAAATTGCTGGTTCTGGATGATTCTCTCAGGCAATATCAGCTGACGGTTTTTTACCGGGTGCTTAACTTGACCAATAGTTCTGTTTTTTCTCATAAACCAGATTACCTCATTGAACCAACTTTTAATGGTACCCCACGGTATTTATATAGTTACGATAATGCCTCCGGTAATTCACGTCTCTTTTCCGACGGACTGAATGTGAATGGTAACATCGCCAGAGGTATTGGTTTTGGAAATAACCAGGATGTCGTTCTGAATAGTAATCTCAATCTTCAGTTAAATGGTAAACTGGGTAAAGGAATCTCTATCCTTGCTGCTATCAGCGACGAAAATAATCCAATTCAGCCTGAAGGGAATACTCAGCAAATACAAGACTTTGATAAAGTTTTTATCTCTGTTTTTAAGGATAGTAATTCACTTACTGTCGGAGATTTTCTTATGACATCCTCACCATCTTCATATTTTATGAAGTACTATAAAAAATCCAGGGGCTTGCAGCTTGATATCAATGATAAAGGAAAAGTGGCGCACCACCTGCATGCTGATGCCGCAGTATCAAGAGGAAAGTTTGTGAGAAATGAAATTCAAGGCGTGGAAGGTAATCAGGGTCCATACCGATTGCAAGGGGCGAATGGTGAACTCAATATTATTGTCATCTCTGCTACTGAAGTCGTGTATCTTGACGGTGAAAAATTAGAAAGAGGTCAGCAAAATGATTATGTCATCGATTACAATACAGGTGAAATTAGCTTTATGCCCAAACGTCTGATAACTAAATTTAACCGTATCGTTGTCGAGTTTCAATACAGTGATCGTAACTACGCTCGCTCTGTTTTTACTTTTTCTGATGAAGTAAAAATTGGGAAATTCTCTTCGGCAATTCGTTATTACACCGAACAAGACAACAAATTACAACCAACAGATACCTCAAATAGCTCTGATGTTCAGAAAATTCTGGCAGCTGCAGGTGATAATCCTGCAACTTTTAATTACGAAAAACGTTATAACCAATATCAGTTTGATCGGGTAAATTATCGTAGAATAGACTCACTGGGTTACAATATCCTGTTGTATTCTAATGCTCCTGAAAGTGATACCGCTTTTTATACTGCAGTATTTTCTTTGGTTGGTCCGAATAAAGGAAACTACATCCAGGTTGCTAGTTCTGCCAATGGCAGAGTATACGCATGGGTTGCACCTGTCAACAATATCCCACAGGGAAGCTACGAGCCGTATGTTACCCTGGTAGCGCCTAAACGTATGCAGATGTTGTCGGCCTCTGCAATGTATAAAGCATCCGATAAATTTGATGTAAGAACTGAAGCAGCCTATTCTAATTTTAATACCAATACTTACAGTGATATTAATAAAAGTAACGATGATGGCGTGGGACTCTTTCTGTCAATCCATCAAAGGAACTTAAAATTTAGAAGATTAAACATCAGTTCGCAACTGAAATCTGAATATATCAGTAGCGGATTTACCTATGTAGAACGCTACCGCTCTGTAGAATTCAACCGTGTCTGGAACAGGCGTCTCAACAATACAGGTAGTCTGTCTGTACCTGCAAACGAATTGGTAACAGCATTCAATTCTCAGATTGATCTGGGGAAAGCCCACCATTTTAATGTAGAACTGGGGAATTATAGCCGTAAAAATAACTTTAATGGATTAAGAGGTGCCGGAGCTTACAGATATTCTGGTGCCGCACTGACACTCAATTTCAATGGCGAACAAATTGCCAGTCAAACAAAAGGCATTATCAATACCAGTAATTCCAGCTATCTCTACAAACTGGAAACACAATATAAGTTCAAAAAGTTAAAGACAAGTGTCTCTGCACAAACTGAAGAAAGTCGGTTTTCTTCAGATACTTCTACTCAACTCGATTTTGGATCTTTCAGGTATCAGCAGATAGCAGCTTCATTACAGGGAACAGGCTCCAAAATATGGAACTATAAACTGGAAGGTTCTTACAGAAGTGATGATGTTGTCAATCTTAATGCATTTAAGTATAACTCATCTGGTGTTAATGTGAATGCTAACATGGAGCATACAGGTCAGAAACAAAACAGACTCAGTATGGTCGGTTCCTTCCGTAAATTCAATGTGGCAGGATCTTCGACAGATGAAGAGGTAATTCTGGGTAGAATTGAATACAACGCTGCCTTTCTAAAAAGAATTATTACCTCTTCCACGTATTACCAGATTGGAACTGGTCGCGAACAAAAGCGCACCTTCTCCTTTGCTTTGGTTCAATCTGGTAATGGTACTCACACATGGGTCGACTATAATAAAAATGGCATAGAAGAAATAAATGAATTCGAGCCAGCCATTTATGCTGATCAGGCGAAGTATGTTAAAGTATGGCTGCCAAGTAACGAATTTATAAAGAGCAATACCAACGAATTTAATCAGACACTGCGACTACAGGCGCCACAAGCCTGGCAGTCGGCAGGTGCATTTAAACGATTCGTGGCAAGATTCAATACTATTAGCGCCTTTAAAGCCGATAGAAGAATCACAGATAATAGCTTGCTGACTATCATTAATCCTCTGCAACTGGAAGTTAGTGATTCGAATCTGATAGCAGTCAATAGTCTCATTAAACAAACCACTTTCTTTAACCGCTCAAGCGCAAAATTTGGTGTCGAACATACTATTCAGACCAACAAAGGCAAACAATTCCTGAATAGCGGATTTGAATGGAAACAGTTTGAAAAAAATCAGTTAATAACGCGTCTTGGAATTGGGAAACAGTTTAGTCTGGTAATCGATCTTGAACAATCCAGAAAACAAAACAGAAACGACTTCTTCGAAAACAGAAATTATAATTACACAGCGCTGATTGCTTATCCTGAATTGTTTTTCCAGACAGCCAAGGGTTTCAGAGCCGGTACCTACTTTAAATACACAGAGGCAATTAATGCCCCGCAGTTTGGAAATGATCAGGCTTATATCAATGAATACGGACTTGAACTAAGATATTTTATCATTAATAAAGGCAATATCGACGCTAAAATAGCTTCTCATCAGATTAGTTTCACCGGGAATCCCAATACACCTCTGGCGTTTGATGTTCTTAATGGTCTGAGTAATGGACAAAATATTACCTGGAAAATGGGCTTTGGCGGAAAAGCAAAAGGAAATATTCAGTTTAACATCAGTTACGAAGGAAGGAAAACTCAGATTAATAAAGCTATTCATATCGGAAGAGCAGAAGCTCGTTATGTGTTTTAATGCGATAATGTTGTGATGCTCTTCATAATAATTTTCTTTAATTTGCGTTCTCTTTCCTATTGATGAAATTTCTACTGTCCTTCATTTTTATATTAACATTGAATCTTTCCGCTCAGGTAAAATGCGTAAATGATGCTGATGGTAATTGTATCGCCAAAGGAAAATTGAAAACCATCAAGATCAAAACTTCTTATGGAGGCTATTATAATTCTTCAATCAGAGAGGGTAAATGGGAGTTTTTCTCAGTTGATGGCGTAAAAATTGCCGAAGGAAATTATGTTGTTAAAGATAATGCCTCCTATAAAGATGGTGAATGGAAATATTATAACATTGATAATGCCGTAATGATGGTGCGTACTTTTAGTATGGGAAGTACCACCAATACAATGTTTACGGATACAGGTTCTTTTGTGCATGACAATGAATCAATTGTCATATCTGCGGATACTCTGGGGAATTTTAATATAAGAGAAACCAAAGGCCAGACAGTTATGAAATACACATCGGCGCTTAATAATGCTGTTAAAGGAGATCCATACCAGGCCGCAAAAGCAGCAGAAAGAGATCAGTCTAAAAAAGTGTATTCCAGAGATTCAGATTCTTTCTTCCTGACAAGATTTCCAAATACTCTGGCAACTCTGAATGTCAAGTCATGGTCGGTTATAGCCCCAAATAATCTGGTTAATAATCCAGGATTCGAGGCAGGATCGGATAAGGCCCCTCCGGGCAATGTCTCTCAAATCAATTTAATGAGCGATGCCCTGGCTATTTCATGGGCTAGTTCTAATGAGACTCCAGATTTTTATAAAACTTTCGATAATTGTTTTGCCGGTTTCAGAGTTATGGGTGTTAACTTCGAAGTGCTGCGCAATCAGCTTAAAAAACCACTTGAAGCTGGTAAAACTTATTGCCTGCAATTTAAACTGAAACTTAAAAAAGAAAATTCATTCGGATTTAATGGCGTTTCTGCTTCTGTGTCTAAAGATTTGCGTTTCTTTAAAAATAGTGAAGAGGGCAGAAGAGCCGGTCTGGTTCTGCAATCACATCCAGACATTGTTCTGGGTTGCCGTGATCAATGGATGACCATCAGCGGGAGTTTTGAAGCCGAAGGCGGAGAGCAATATTTATACATCAGTAATTTTTCTGACCTGAGTAAACTAAAAGTATTTAAGGCTGATAGTTTCGCGGGCGATTATGTGGATGAAATTTATTATTATATTGATGATGTTGTCCTGATAGAAGAATCGGATGATTACCATTGCCCTTGTAATGTCAAAGGCTGTGAACTGAAGTTTGAACTTAAAGCGGATACTCAGGTAGTAACAGAAAATATTTATTCTAATCCCAAAGTAGGGCAAACTTTGGTGCTGAGAAATATTCAGTTCGAAACGGCTAAATGGACCCTCTTGCCCGAATCATTCGGTCAACTGGATACCCTGGTGGAACTTTTGCTAAAATACCCTGGTATGGTAGTTGAAATTAGTGGCCATACCGATAACAGAGGTAAGCCAAAAGATAATCTCTTATTGTCTCAGAATCGTGCAAATGCTGTTGTGGCTTACCTGATAGAAGCCGGAATTCCGGCAGAACAATTGGTAGCAAAGGGTTATGGTCAGGATTCGCCAATTGATACCAATGAAAATGAAAAGGGTCGATTAAACAACAGGAGAGTAGAGTTCAAAATACTGGAATTGTAAATGGT
>JBJTNS010000308.1:0-3747 GCA_046074245.1 Chitinophagaceae bacterium
ATACAAAAACCTTCTGGCTCAGATTGCCAGCAATGGTTCGGGTGAAACTGAAGAAAACAAAGAGCAAGCTTCTATCTACGCATGGCAGCAATTTGTGCAGGAACTGGTAGTCGACAAAGAATTTGAAAAACTTGGTATCGACGTTTCTGTAGAAGAAGCTGGTAAACTGCTATACTCTGAAGATGCACACCCTACTATTAAAAAGTACTTCAGCAATAATGGTGTTTTCTCTCCTTCTAACGTTATTGGCTTCAAAAACGAACAAGCTAAGAAAGACCCTAAACTGATGGAACAGTTTGAGCTGATCATCAACCAGATCATGGGCGAAGTGAAATACAGAAAATACAATTCTTTATTGTCTAAATCTTTATATGCTACCAGTCTGGATGCTGAAAATGAAATTTTATCATCTCAGGGTAACATCAACGGTAAGTCAATTACTCTTAATTTTGCTAATATTGAAGATAAAACCATCAAATACACTGATGCAGATTTAAAAGAATACATCAACAAACACAAAGATGAATTCAAACAAAAAGCCAGTCGCGACCTTGAGTACATCCTTATCGATGTTGCTCCGACACAAGCTGATACTATGGCTTTAGTTGAAGAGATGAAAGCTGAATTAAACAACTTTAATGCTGCTGAAAACGATTCAATCTTTGTAACCCTAAACAATAGTTTGACACCATATGATACCAATTACCAGTCTCGTGGTTCATATGATAAATCCATTGAAGCAAAACTTTTCACTGCTAAAAAAGATACTGCATTCGGTCCGGTTTTCTACAACGGTGGCTACAGTCTCTTCAAAGTAGTGGAGACTAAAAAAGATTCAAGTTTCTATTTCCATGCTATTAAAGTAGAGATTCCAATTAAAGGAACAACCAAAATGGATACTGCTGATGCTTTAGCAAATGCAAAGAAATTAATTGCCGAATCAGGTTCATCTTCTAATGCACTTGATTTTTACAACAACAAAGTTAATAGTGGTGATGTTATCTATGCACAGGACCTTGGATGGCTGAGAGAAGGTTCTCAAATGGAAGAAGTGAACAAAGCCATGAAAACTATGACTGCTGGTCAGTCTGTTGCACTGAAAACGCTTGGTGGTGTCTCTATCGTTAAACTACTTGAGCCAAAATCTTATGATTTAATCAAAGTGGCTGAATACCGTAAAAATGTTGAACCTCTTCAGGCTACTGAAGACGCGGCCTACCAGAAAGCAAGCAGTTTCAGAAGTTCACTTACTGGTAAAGAAGGCGAATTTGATGTGCTTACCAAGAAAATGGGTATTGCTAAGAGTGTTGCTAACAACGTAAAAGAAACTGATAAAACCATGACTGGTATACCAGGAACCAGAGATGTTGTAAGATGGGCATATGCACAAGATCGCGAAGAAGGTGATAATTCGGATGTTATTACTTGTGAAAACCTTTTAATTGTTGCTAACTTAAAACGCATCAAAGAAGAAGGTACTGCAGAAGTAGATGATGTCAGAGAAAAAGTAACCCGCCTGGTGATCAATGAGAAAAAAGCTGAAATCCTTAAAGGTAAATTTGAAACTGCTATGAAGTCTGCTAAAACAATGGATCAGATTGCTGCAGGTGTTCAATCTATCGTTCAGCCGTTCAACAATATCAGTTTCTATGCTACCAGTGTTCCTTTTGCTGGTAACGACCAGAAATTAATTGGTTATATCTGTGGTTTGAAACTCAACCAGATCAGCCGCCCGATCGTTAGTAACGATGGCGTGCACGTATTCCTGGTTGAAAATGCTAGTTTCCCTCAGATTCCTGCCGACCTGAAGCAAACCAAAGACATGGTGTATGGTCAGAAAAAACAACAGGTATACAACCTTGTTTTAGAGGCTATCAAAAAAGCAAGAAACGTTAAAGACGAGCGCGGTAAATTTTATTAATACCTAGTCTTAAAAGCAGACCATATGACGAACAACACTGATTTTCTTCCTTTAAGCGGAACAGACTATATTGAGCTTTATGTTGGGAACGCTAAACAAGCGGCTCACTTCTATAAAACAGCATTCGGTTTTCAGAGTTTAGCCTATGCCGGACCAGAAACAGGAGTTAAAGATCGCGCCAGTTATGTTCTTATTCAGAACAAAATGCGCTTAATGCTCACTACTCCACTGCATTCTGATTCTGACATCGCCCTTCATCACCATAAACATGGCGACGGAGTTAAAACTCTGGCCCTTATGGTGGAAGATGCCTACGATGCTTTTGAACAAACAGTAAAAAGAGGTGCAAAACCTTATATGGAGCCTGTTACTCTTAGCGATGAAAATGGCGAAGTGAAAATGAGTGGTATTCATACCTATGGTGATGTTGTTCACGTTTTCGTTGAGCGCAAAAACTATAACGGTGTATTCATGCCAGGTTTTCGCAAATGGGAAAGCACCTACAACCCTGAACCTACGGGTTTATTGTATGTCGACCATTGCGTTGGTAACGTGGGTTGGAATCAGATGAATCCATGGGTGAAATTCTACGAAGATGTAATGGGCTTTAAAAACATTCTGTCTTTCGACGATAAAGATATTTCTACCGAATACTCAGCGCTCATGAGTAAAGTGATGAGCAATGGTAATGGTTTCGTTAAATTTCCTATCAACGAGCCTGCTGAAGGTAAAAAGAAATCTCAGGTGGAAGAATATCTTGAATTCTACGAAGGTGAAGGCACACAGCACATTGCCATCGCAACCCTGGACATAGTGTCTACTGTGAAACAACTTATGGCGCGTGGTGTCGCATTCCTGAAAGTACCAAGCAGCTATTACGACGATTTATTAGACCGTGTTGGTCCGATCGAAGAAGATATCGAACCTCTTAAAGAACTGGGTATCCTGGTAGACAGAGACGACGAAGGTTACTTATTGCAACTCTTCACCAAACCAGTTGAAGACCGCCCGACTATGTTCTACGAAATTATTCAGAGAAAAGGGGCTAAATCTTTTGGTAAAGGCAATTTTAAAGCCCTTTTCGAAGCTATCGAAAGAGAACAGGCCAACAGAGGCAACCTATAAACCATTGAATAAAACAGTAAAGGATATGACAGGCAGACAGGTGACAATACCTGAAATGCCCATGCGTATCATTTCTCTTGTTCCTTCTCAAACAGAACTTTTATATTATCTCGGACTGCATGATCGTGTGGTTGGTAAAACTGTGTTTTGTATCCATCCGGACAAACACGATGGGCACGCCGAAAAAGTTGGCGGTACCAAGAAAGTAAGGTTCGAAAAGATAGATGAGTTAGCGCCAGATCTAATTATTTGTAATAAAGAAGAGAACTCATTTGAAATGGTAGAAGCTCTCTCTGAAAAATACCCTGTCTGGGTAAGCGATGTGCAGAATGTTGACGATGCAGTGAACATGATTCTTCAGATTGGAGAAATCACTCAGACACAAACTGCCGCTAAAACACTGTCAGAAGAGATTCAAACCTCTTTCAGAAAACCCAAAATATACCGCAAACTAACCTGCCTGTATCTGATATGGAGGAAACCTTTTATGAGTGTCGGCACCGATACTTTTATTCATCATATGATGGAAAAAGGTGGTTTTATCAATGTGCTGACTCAATATGAAAGGTATCCTGAAATAGATGAAGAGTTAATTAAGGCGCTTCGTCCTGAACTTGTATTTCTCTCTAATGAGCCCTACCCTTTTTCTGAAAAACATATAGAAGAAATTCAGAACATCTTACCAAATTCGCGCATTATAC
>JBJTNS010000309.1:0-4215 GCA_046074245.1 Chitinophagaceae bacterium
TGATAACCGAGTTGATCAATTCGAAATAGCCAACACTAGGCTTTCTGTAAAGTTGATTATTTGCAATAAAAAAATTCCTAGTATTTGAATGATATGAAATGATAGAGTTGATTTGCTCTGAACCGGCATGGGCATATTTGAAACTTTTGCCATTATCTGTGGTTATAAAATTTCTATAAGACAAAAGCATAGCGAAATTTAAACTATCTCCTATGGCAAGCACTTTATCTGCAAATCCCGCAACTGCAGAACTTTGCCATTTTCCATTCTGATAAACAAATATTCCATTATTTCCGGCACCTGCCATTATTGTATTATTCGCAGAGCGATCAAATCCATATAAATAGGACGCATTCAGATTTAGTGTTTTGCTGGTGATTGAATATAAGCTTGGTGGAATTGCTACATTATAATAAAGTTTGCCTGATGACTTAATTTCTTCATAAGATGCCTTATAAACACTGACACCACCTTCTGAGCAAACCCAAACTTGACCTTTAGCATCAACTGTAACGGAATTTATCCCCTCATTGAGAAAGTATTTATCACCTGAAAGAGAGCTACCTATTCTGGTAAAAGTTGGTCCTTCATGACCCAGACCCTTACCCACAGGCTTACTTTTAAACAATTTAGAGGTACCCAGCCAGAGTGTTTCTATACCATCCTCCATTTGCACATTAAAAGCCAGGTGGGTATTACTTAGAGGAACCTGATTATAATCCAGCCATTTTGGCTCATCAAGATCATTTAAATAAACCGACACAATGTTGACTGTCTGATTCTGACAAACAAAATACATCATACCAGGATGCTTGATTGAGAAAGCTGCATGATACAGACTGAGTTCATTGGATATTAATCCAAAAACGGATGAAATGTCTGTCGTAATATCGTTAAATGTGTAGCCCCCATCAGAACTGATGAGAATGCCATTACCACAGACAATGATGGTTTGTGGATCATCTTTACTTACAATAATATGTTTGAGATCATATTTACTTTCGTAACTCATTTGCCAGGAAGCGCCGGCATTATTAGATAAATAGACTTTGTGCCGACTGATACTGACAAGACTTTTGCATTTTTTGGGATCTGTAATGACTACATCCATGAAAGGTTCCTGAACGTCTAGAGTAGGTTCTACTTGCAGCGAATTTCTAAACCAGCTTGCTCCACCATCCAATGATTCGATTAAGCCATAACCATATTGCAAGTCATTTTCGAGCCTTATGGCAGTAGCAGCTATAAGATGTTTTGGATTATCCGTAAATCGTTCTATTTTGTATACTCCACTTGCAAAACCAAGATGTAAAGTTTGGATATAAGTAATACCACCATCGGTAGTTCTGAAGATTCCTGCACTTGCATGACCTATTAAAATATCTTTCTCATTTTCTGGATTAAGGCTCAGGCACATAAACCTACCTGAGCCATTCTGAGAAATTGCGCTAACATTTGTCATGGCCGTGGGTAAACAAAACGGACCCAGGGCTTTCCAGTTAACAGAGTCTTTGGTATGAACCGTTGAAATATCCGGAGAACGCGTAATTTTATGACGCTTTTCAGAGCATTGAATCAGTAGAAGTGTTAATATAAAAAGAAGACTACGACTCATATTGCTGATCTGCCGATTTCACCAGTTTATCGCTCAGATCCTTCCCAAGATATTTATCAATTTGATGATGTAGCAGGTAGATGACTGGGGTCATCAGCACGGCGACTGTAAACTTATAGATATAATTCATCAGACCAATTGCCAGAACTTGGGT
Source organism: Chitinophagaceae bacterium (assembly GCA_046074245.1). GTDB lineage: Bacteria > Bacteroidota > Bacteroidia > NS11-12g > UBA955 > JABMMZ01. The sequence continues at coordinate 1,770 of JBJTNS010000309.1, forward strand.
CATGCTCCAGTTATTGCCTATATAAAAGGCGATGAACAATACAACAAAACTATCGATTAACTGAGAAACCAGCGTAGATCCGGTACTTCTTAGCCAAAGGTACTTTTCATTAGAACTTGTTTTGAGCCAGTGAAAGACATAGACATCTACTAATTGCCCGACAAGGAAGGCCACCAGAGATCCGATAATGATCCAGAGACCTTGACCAAAAACTCCACCAAAGGCAGTTTGCATATTGGGAATTCCTGCGTTTTTTCCAGAATCCAACCACCAGCCCGCGGGTGAAGCACCGATGGAAAGATACACCATAACAAAAGCATAGGCAATCATCCCCGCAGCGATATAACTTAAACGACGAACACCATCTTTGCCATAATATTCATTTATAATATCCGTCATGATAAACACCACAGGCCATAGAATCACACCACAGGTGAGTTCAAAGCTCAGGTGTTCGAAGCCAAGAATACTGATATCAAATTTCTTAATACCGAGAGTACCTTCTAATGAAAATATTTTAGCCCCTATAAATTCGGCGATAATGGCATTGGTAACAAAAAAGCTACCAAGTAAAATAAAGAGTTTGGTTTTTCTGTCTGGTTTAAGCATAGTTACAGAATAAATTCTTCGCCTTTTGCAGGTATTTCGATGTTAAGGAAACCGGTATTGACTAGTTTTTCTGCCCAGTCTTTCTGGGTTTCGTATTCGCCATGTACCAGGAAAATTTTCTTCACCTTGTCAGGATTCTGGCAAGTAAGGTATTGCAGCATTTCGTTGTAATCGGCATGAGCACTGAAGTTCTCCATACTATCAATCTGAGCTTTCACTTTAAAGAAATCTCCAAAAATCCGAACTTCATGATCGCCAGCTTTAAGGCGACCAGCCAGAGAAGATTCTGAAGCAAATCCGACTAAGAGTATGGTATTTTTTGGATCTTCTATGGTGTTTTTAATATGATGTTTTACTCTTCCTGCCTCAGCCATACCACTTGCCGAAATGATGACACAAGGTTCTTTGAGCGTATTGATTTTTTTAGATTCGTCTGCTGACTCTACAAAATGTAAGCGCGGAAATTCAAATGGATTTCCGTCAACACTTATATAATCTAGGATTTCTTTGTTGTAGTATTCCTTGTGTTTAGACATCACATTGGTCGCTTTAACGGAAAGCGGACTATCCACAAAAACATCAATTGAAGGTAATTTACCATCATGAGAGAGCTGATCAAGGGCATACACAATTTCCTGAGTTCTGTCGATACTGAATGCTGGGATTACAATTTTACCTCTGCGTTTGACGCAAGTTTCCTGAATAACGCTTAAAAGTTTCTCTTCAACATTGGTTTGAGGCGCATGGAGGCGGTTGCCATAGGTGCTTTCGCAGATGATATAATCAGCCTGAGGGAAAGGTGCGGGACCTTTTAAAATGGCATCGTTGACCCTTCCAATATCACCTGTAAATGTGAGTTTAACCACTTCACCATTACTTCTTTTAATTTCGAGGTTGAGCCCAACAGAACCCAGAATATGACCGCTTTCGGTAGTCGTAACCGTTACTTCATCGTCTATAGTACGAGAGCCGTTATGAGGCAGAATCTCAAAATTATCTAATACCTGTTTGGCATCTTCCTCATCGTATAAAGGCTCGATTGGTTTCTGCTTTTTTTCGATCTTTCTTTTATTGATATAACGTAAATCACTTTCCTGAATACGAGCACTATCCAGCAGCATTATTTCACAAAGCGCCACTGTTCCTGCTGTGGCATATACCTTACCCTTAAAACCATCTTTATATAATTTAGGCAGGAGACCGGTATGATCTATATGTGCATGAGACACCAGCACATAATCCAGAGTGCGAGGTTCAAATCCCCAGTGGTTATTAAGAGGAAGGGTATCATGTCCCTCTCCCTGAAACATCCCGCAATCCAGTAATATATTTTTTCCTTTATCTGTAGTAAGAAGATGCTTGCTGCCAGTTACTGTGCGAGCGGCTCCACAAAAAGTGATTTTCATAGAGCAATAATACTATTTAATAGCGAAATAACATATTGGCAAAGTAGTCATATATGGTGCAAAACCATTTACAATTCCAGTATTTTGAACTCTACTCTCCTGTTGTTTAATCGACCCTTTTCATTTTCATTGGTATCAATTGGCGAATCCTGTCCATAACCCTTTGCTACCAATTGTTCTGACGGAATTCCGGCTTCTATCAGATAAGCTACAACGGCATTTGCACGATTCTGAGACAATAAAAGATTATCTTTTGGCTTACCTCTGTTATCGGTATGACCGCTAATTTCAACTACCATACCTGGGTATTTTAGCAAAAGTTCCACCAGAGTATCCAGTTGACCGTATGATTCGGGCAAGAGGGTCCATTTAGCCGTTTCGAACTGAATATTTCTCAGCACCAAAGTTTGCCCTACTTTGGGATTAGAATA
>JBJTNS010000310.1:0-14347 GCA_046074245.1 Chitinophagaceae bacterium
GTCCCAAGGGTTGGGCTGTTCGCCCATTAAAGTGGTACGTGAGCTGGGTTCAGAACGTCGTGAGACAGTTCGGTCCCTATCTGTTGTGGGCGTTAGAAATTTGAGAGGATCTGACTTTAGTACGAGAGGACCGAGTTGGACGAACCTCTGGTGAATCTGTTGTCACGCCAGTGGCACTGCAGAGTAGCTAAGTTCGGATAAGATAAGCGCTGAAAGCATCTAAGCGCGAAACTTGCCTCAAGATGAGATTTCTTTATAAGGGTCGTAGAAGATTACTACGTTGATAGGCTACAGATGTAAGCATAGTAATATGTGTGTCGAGTAGTACTAATTACCCGTAAACTTACCATTTCTTTTTTCTCTTACTTTCAATTTTTGTCAATTTACATAAAGTTCTTTATGGCAACTATAGCACGGGTGTTCACCTCTTCCCATTCCGAACAGAGAAGTTAAGCCCCGTAGCGCAGATGATACTTGTGTTAAAACTGGGAAAGTATGTCGTTGCCAAACTTATTACAAAACCTGTACTGAAAAGTGCAGGTTTTTTTTATGCCCCTTTTTTTTATCTCCCCACCCTGACAGGGTGTTTCAAATTAAAATAATTATTAAACGCCCGCCTCCTATTTATTTCAGCCAAAATTCTGCATTTTTGCACTATGCAAATCGCCGATCTTATTAAAGCTAACAAGGAAAGAAAATTCTTTGCTTACTACAATGAAAACCCTAAAGCCTACGACGAGTCTCTGATGGCTAAAGGTCTCGAAATTTTTCAAAAACGTCTGAACTCTAATTACGAATTACCTGGTTCGCCTAATGCTGATTTCTACGGAGAAGAAGTTTCTCCCTATTTGCAAACTGGTCTGGGTATTCATTACCCTAAAACTGCTACCGATACTGTAATCGCCCAGGCTGAAGATGGTTTCGATGCCTGGAGAAAAATAGATGCCCAGAAACGCTTCGATATTCTATTCGATTCTCTTAACAGAGTTAGCGAACGCTTCTTCGAAATGGCCTATGCAACTATGCATACTACCGGTCAGAGTTTCTTAATGAGTTTCCAGGCTTCTGGTCCGCATGCCTGCGACCGTGCTCTGGAAGTTATGGTGAGCGCTATGGATCAGTTAGGTTATTACCCTAGTGAAGTTGACTGGGTAAAGAACATGGGTAAGTTCGACCTCGTTCTGCATAAAAACTATAAGCCAATTCCTAAAGGCGTGGGTTTGATCATAGGTTGCTCTACTTTCCCTACATGGAATACTGTTCCCGGTTTATACGCCGATTTAATAACCGGTAACTCTGCTATCGTTAAACCACATCCTAAAGCGGTATATCCTATCGCCATTTTTGTAGAAGAACTTCAAAATGCATTTATTGCAAATGGTCTTTCTCCAAATATCGTTCAGCTGGCCTCTGACAGCAGCACAAACCCTGTCACTAAAACTCTGGCAGAACACCCGTCTGTGAAATTAATTGATTACACAGGAGGCAATGCTTTTGGTGATTATGTAGAATCTTTAGGTAAAACCTGCTTTACTGAAAAGGCTGGTATCAACTCTGTTATTATCGATTCTTGCGCTAATTTCAACGCTGTAGCACAAAATATTGCTTTCTCTGTGTCTTTATATTCCGGACAGATGTGTACGGCTCCTCAAAATATTTATATTCCTGAAACAGGCGTTAATACCCCTGAAGGAATTATTTCATATGAAGATGCTTTAGCTGGTATCAGCAATGCCGTAAAAGCACTGATGGAAAATCCAAAAGCAGCAGCTCCAACTCTTGGTGCAATTCAAAACGATGCAACCATTTCAAGAGTGGATGACACCATTAAACAACACCAGGCACAGGCCATTCAAATGGATGTAACGGTGTCTAACGCTGAATTCGAGAATGCAAGAATAAAAGTACCTGCCATTATCAGCACAACAGCCGATGAAGCTTCAACGTATATGAAAGAGTGTTTCGGTCCGCTGATTTTTGTTATTAAGACCAGCAGTTTCGACGAATCTCTGTCTATCGTGAAGAAATCTGCAGCCACTCACGGAGCTATTACCTGCCTGGCTTATACCACAGATAAACAAAGAATGGATAAGATTGAAGATGAAATGAACAGTGTTTTCACACCCGTATCATTCAACTTTACAGGAGCAGCTTTTGTGAATCAGCATGCTGCTTTCAGTGATCTGCATGTGAGCGGTGGCAACCCTTCAGGTAATGCTACATTTACGAATGCAGACTTTATAAATAAACGTTATATCTGGATAGGAAATAGATATATGTTGTAACGAATAATACACTTAATTTTGTCCTCATGAAGAAAGTAATATTAATGTTAACCGTTGCAAGCGTATTTGCATCATGCAACAATCAAACAGCTACTGAAACCAATGCAGCGGCTGAAGTTAGTAAAGATACCACCGGTGCCAACTACACAGTTGATACAACTGGTTCTGTTTTAACCTGGGAAGCTACTAAAAAAGTAGGTGCTCACAACGGTACTATCAACGTAAGTGGTGGTAACCTTAATATCAAAGATGGTAACATCGTATCTGGTGCTTTCACTATCAATATGAATACTATTAAGAACGTCGATTTAACAGATGCTGAATACAATGGTAAATTAGTTGGTCACTTAATGTCTCCAGACTTCTTTAACGTTGCTGCTTTCCCAACTGGTAAATTTGAAGTTACTGCTTCTGAAGTATTAACTAACGATGCTGCTGGTAACACACATAAAGTATCAGGTAACTTAACCATTAAAGATTCAGTTCATAACATCACTTTCCCAGTGAAAGTTGTTGTTGAAGGTGACAATGTTACTACAACTGGTTCTGTGGTTATCGACAGAATGCAATGGGGTATGGCTTACGGTCACGTTGATGCTACAACTCCAGCTACTATTGCTAAAAAAATCGGTGATAACGCCATCAATGATGAAGTTAAAATCGGTATCACTCTGAAAGCGAAAAAAGGATAATTATATCATTTTTAAAGTTTGTTTTTAAATTTGCAAAACCCCGCCTCAGGCGGGGTTTTTGTTTTTAGTCAGGTGTACTCTATGTCAACTCTTTCGCGAATATTTACTATACTTGCATCGCTCTATGCGTAAATCCTGGCTCATATCCCTTTTGCTTTTTTTGTCACTCATTCTCATGTATCTTATATGGCAAATAATGTCGCCAGACCTGCTTAAATCTGATAATTCTGCTGATGCCGACAGGCTGATCAGAAACCGCCTGGATACTTTAAGTCTGATGGAAGTGCAATTCCATACCGCTAATGGCAGATATGCCGGAACTTTTAAAGAACTTTTTGATTTCATTCAAACAGATAGTATGCCGTTTGATTCTCTTAACCAAAGGCCCGGAGCGCCTGCTTATATGCCAGTGTTTGGAAGAATTCCGGTAAATATTGAAAAGTATCAGCTGGTTCCGCCTTTAGATACAGACACTTTTCTTATTTTTGCAGGACTTATTCATCGAAGTGGTAAAGAGCAGGCTGTTTTTGAAATTCGGGAACCCCAGTCAAACGCCAGTCGACAGGTATACAAAGTAGGAGATAAGTACAATACAATTACCAATGGAAACTGGAAGTAAAAAACATATCATCGCAGAGCGATTCCTGGATGCTGGCATTTCAGTTCAATTGTGTAATCTCTTTGTGGCTGATATTGCCGATTTTAAAGTGCTCTCTCTCTATTCTACTCTGAGTCGTAAACTGGTGGCCTATAAAGTTATTACCCTGGCTGATACCGCCCATGAAGAATGGCTGAATGATTCCTCTGTTTTTAATGAGGTCTTTTACCTGAATACAGACCCCGATTTCGAACTGCTGCCAGCAAGCTTCAGTGAACAAGTTTCAAAATACAATTCAGAATTTGTAGTTAAAACACAGAACCCAGGTATTCATCTCATTTATGGAATTCATCAATGGATGCAAGACCATAAGGGATATACCATATTTGCTCTTGGTCATAGTGATTTGTTAAGTGTACTGATCTTTCATAATGACAAATGCTGCTTTGCCAATACTTTTAAATATGCCGATCAGACCGAGTTTCTGTATTTTGTTATTAATGCTATGCAATTAGTAGGTGTTAAACAGGAAGAAGCGCATTTAAAACTGGATTATCAGTGCTTTCATAAATATGGCCTGCCAGAGTTTCTCTCTTCCTATTTTCTGTCAGTAGAACCCATGCAACTCCCTTTTGAAGATCCGGATCCGGAAATAGATAATCTGCCGGAATTGTTAATGCCGAATCACCTGCTTTCTTTATGCGTATAATTCACGGTCGGTTTAAGGGGTTTCAGTTCCCGCCTTACCATGGTTCTAATACACGACCAACCACCGAACTGGTGAAGGAAAGTCTTTTTAATACGCTCGATACCTATCTCGATATACCATCAGCAATTGTAGTCGATCTGTTTGCAGGTACCGGAAACATCGGCCTCGAATTTCTCTCCCGTGGCGCCGCTTCTCTTATTAGTGTGGATCATTTTCCTGCCAATATCACTTATATGAAGTCGATTAAAAAGCAGTTGGCCATTGAAGAGTGGGAGATTGTTAAATCGGATGTTCTGAAATATGTTTCTCAAACTGATCTGAAAGGCGATATCATCTTTGCAGATCCGCCTTACGACCTGCCCAACATCCACGAGATAGTCAATAAAATTCTTCAGTCTGACTGGTTTACTTCAGGGAAAGGGATTTTTATCCTCGAACATGTAGACCGATTGGTATTTAACCACAATACTGTATTTTTGAAAAAACAATACGGTAATACTTCCTTCACAGGATTCAAATCAAAATAGTCGCATTATGGAAAAAGTTGCATTATTCCCGGGATCATTTGATCCGATTACAAAAGGGCATTTTGAAATTGTCCTTAAGGGTTTAACTTTATTTGACCGTATCATCATTGGTGTGGGAACTAATTCGTCAAAAAAGACTTTGTATTCTGTTGAACAGCGCATTAAAATGATTCAGGATGTCTTTAAGGCATACCCCGCTGTATCTGTAGTTCCGTACACCGGACTAACGGTAACTTTTTGTAAATCTGTTGGCGCTGAATTTATTTTACGCGGGCTGCGTTCGGGACTCGATTTTGAGTACGAGCAGAGCATCGCTTTTGCCAACAAAGAACTGGATGCTTCGATTGAAACAGTATTCCTTTTATCAAGTCCTTCTTACTCCAATATCAGCAGTACCATTGTGCGTGATATCATCGCTAATAATGGCGATTATTCTAAGTTTGTACCACCGGGAATGGTGTTATAAATCCCGTTTTTTTTTATAAATTTTAATTAAACGTTTGACAGTTTTGGGAGAAAACCCAGGAATGACGGGCTTAAAGCCGTTTACGAAAAACACCAACCTTCCAGGTTGACAACCTGGAAGGTTGATTTTTACGCCGAAAATTTTTTGATTATCCTGTCAAAACTAGCCGCCTCCGATTTCTCCTGAGACAAATAACTGTTGTACAAATTCATTAATACCCTCAAAACAATGTCTGCATTGCTGCAAGGCATCATGTACTCTGGTTTCTCTTCTAACGACATGTCTTTTAGAATGCCTTTTAATTGCGATAGATTAAAAACACCTCCGCCATTGTAGGCGTTGATGTAAAATTTAATTTCTCCATTCGCGTCTTCTCCGATTTCCTGCTTGTCGTTAAAGTTTTCAATCGTATCAGTTTCTTCATCTTCAACATATGCCATGATAAAATGCCTAGGCAGATTGATGCCATAAACCGGCACATTCAATCGCTGAGCTACCAGTATATATATTATAGACAATGAAATGGGATTGCCTTTCTTGTTGTCCAGAACTTTGTTGATGAAACTGTTGTCGTGGTGCAGGAAGTTTTCTTCATCTCCTCTGAAACCATGTAACTGGAATAAAATATAGTTCAGGATTTTAACTTTCTCAAACGAGGTTAAATCGTAATGAAATTCTAACCAGGCATCCAGTCGCAGTGCCTCTAATCGCTCCTGTAAATCGGCTTCTGTTACTTCGGGATATTTGAGCTGACAGATCAGTGCTATCGCCTCCAGTAAATTTTGCCCGCCTTTGTTTTTCCAGTCAATTATCTGTTGTCCGATAAACTGAAAACGAATCTCTTCAATACAAGCTTCCAGTCGCTCGTGTTGCTCGCTGGATTCAAGGCCTTCCGACAGTATTAAATGAAGGGTATCAGTTAAATGGTATGGCGCATTGGACAATTCATTCATAGCCGTTTCCCAGATCCTTGGATCTGGATCGTCCAGTAATGATACCAATGCTTTTATTTTTTGTAATTCAAGCATGAAGGTTCAGAATTCTTTATTTTTTGGCTTTTGCTTTAGCTTTTGCCTTGGCTTTCGCTTTTGGAGCTTCTGCTTTACTTCCTTTTTTTTCTTTTACCCCTCCTTGCTTATCAATCAACTCCATTACCTGCGCATAAGTCAGTTTATCTGCTGCAGCATCTTTTGGGATTTTAAAATTGTTCTTCTTGTAAGCAATGTAGGGTCCCCATCTGCCTTTTAATATTTCAAGATCTTTATCTTCAGGGAAAGTCTTAATGAGTTTTTCTCTTTCGGATACAATCTTTGCTTCTATAATTTCAGCAGCATCGGTGATGGTAATTTCAAAGATGTCTCTGTCTTTCGGAATGGAAGCAAACATACTGCCGAATTTAATGTATGGTCCGAAACGACCTATAGCAGCTGTTACTTTTTCGTTTTTATATTCTCCGATTACACGAGGTAATTTGAATAGTTCTAATGCCTGTTCCAGGGTGATGGTTTCGAGCGTCTGACCGCTTCTTAAACTGGCAAATTTCTTGTCTTCATCTTCGGCTTCTCCAATCTGTACCAGCGGGCCGTATCTTCCAATTCTACCTGTTACAGGTTTTCCGCTTTCCGGATCTATACCGATCACTCTTTCTCCTTTTACTCTCTCAGCAGTTGCTAAAGTAGTATCTACATCTTTATGGAATGGGGTATAGAAACTGGTAATCATTTTGGTCCAGCCAATCATACCCTGAGCAATTTCGTCAAATTCTTTTTCTACCAAAGCTGTAAAGCCATAGTCCATAATCTGTTTAAAGTGCTCACTTAAAAAGTCTGTTACTAAAGTCCCGATATCGGTAGGGAAGAGTTTGTTTTTTTCAACCCCAACTTTCTCAGTGGCGGTTTTTACACTGATTTTTCCGCCTTTTAAAATCGCAGTCTGAAATTGTCTGGTACTGCCTTCGCGATTGTCTTTGATAACATATCCGCGTTTCTGTATTGTAGAAATTGTAGGTGCATAAGTAGATGGTCTGCCAATGCCTAATTCTTCCAGCTTTTTAACCAGACTTGCTTCGGTGTATCTCGGAGCAGGTCTGCTGAATTTTTGTTCTGATGTCATTTGCACCAAATCCAGCATCTCACCAACACTTAATGGTGGTAAAATATCTGAATTCTCTTCATCCTCTTCTTCATCTTTTCCTTCGAGGTATACTTTTAAGAAACCATCAAACTTAATGATTTCACCTTCTGCTCTCAGCGATTTGCCAGCTTTGCTTACGCTGATGTCTACTACAGTTCTTTCCAGTTCTGCATTGGCCATCTGAGACGCAATAGAGCGTTTCCAAATCAGTTCATAGAGTTTTACTTCCTGAGCATCTGAGCCTGCAGTGTGGTTTTCGAAGTAAGTCGGACGAATGGCTTCGTGCGCTTCCTGAGCACTACTGTTTTTAGTAGTATAGTTCCTTGGCATGCTGTATTCTTTGCCATAGGATCTGACAATTTCGCTTGCGGCACCTCTGATAGCAGTCTCTGATAAATTTACAGAGTCTGTTCTCATATAGGTGATATGACCGGCTTCGTATAGTTTTTGTGCCAGCAACATTGTTTTAGCTACCGGATACCCAAGTTTTCTTGAAGCTTCCTGTTGCAGTGTACTGGTAGTAAAAGGAGCAGCTGCTTTTCTTTGAGCTGGTTTTACTTCGATATTTTCAATTTTAAAACTGCTGTCCTGTGCAGCTGTTAAAAAGTCGATTGCTTCTTTTTCAGATTTAAACCTCTGAGGCAATTCGGCTTTTATAGCTTTTGAATGATCTTTCTTGTTAAACTCTGCGACAATTTTGTAATCGCTGTCGCTATTAAAATTGTTAACTTCTCTTTCGCGTTCAACAATTAATCTGACAGCTACCGACTGCACTCTTCCGGCAGATAAAGATGGTTTAACTTTTTTCCAGAGAATAGGAGAGAGTTCGAAACCTACCAACCTGTCGAGAATACGACGAGCCTGTTGTGCATCAACCAGAGCTTTGTCAATTTTTCTTGGATTCTTAATCGCATTTTCAATAGCTGGTTTGGTGATCTCGTGAAACACAATCCTCTTGGTATTGTCTTCTTTTAATCCGAGTACCTCAAATAAATGCCATGAAATAGCTTCTCCTTCGCGGTCCTCATCCGATGCCAGCCAGACAGTTTCACTCTCTTTAGCCAGTTTCTTTAATTCTGCGACAACTTTTGTTTTGTCTGGAGAAACAATATAGTTGGGTTTAAACCCATTCTTTATGTCAATTGCATTGTCACCTTTATCAAGGTCGCGTATATGTCCGAAGCTGGACTTAACTGTGTAGTCTTTACCAAGAAACTTTTCAATGGTTTTTGCCTTAGCAGGTGACTCTACAATAACTAGGTTTTTCGTCATTAGGTGATAAAATCAATTTGCAAATATTACATTTTTATTGATAACTTGGTCATTTGATTTTATTTTTAATAGATAAATGCCTGTGGAAATGGCATTTTCTTTTGTCCAGTTCACCTCTATTTGTCCGGTTTGTTCGCTGGGATTTAAAATAGTAGCAACTTTTTTGCCTTCCATATTCTCCATCCATATTTCAGTTAAACCTTTTTCATTTTCGTATTGAATGGTAATTCTGTCTTCTGCCGGGTTAGGATACACTGTAAGGTTAATCGACTTCTCCATCTCTGTAACATCGGTGTTGTACTGTCCAATAGTTACAGCATCAATATAAACAGGATTGCCCTGATTGCCCGTAATTTCAATCATGAAAGAGACATTGCTGTCGTTTTCAAAATTGTTAAGTGCAAAACTTAATTGTTTCCACTGCGATTTGCTGCTTGGTTTAAATCCTGTCTGATAGGTGGTGCTTGCATAAGAAATGAATGAAGCATTTCTGTAGTTAAATTGTGTCCAGTTGTATTCGCATCCTCTTGAATGATAAATGCGCAATTCCTCTACAGAGGCAGTACTTTGGCGTAAATAGGCTACCATGAAAGATAATTTAGGGTTTTTGCCGGCTAAACTTCTTAAATCAATCGGTGGTGTTACTAACTGAAATCTCTGTCCCAGTGGCACAGCCGATGTGATTGGTGCTACCAGACACGAGGTGTTTCTGTAGGCTGTGGTCGAATCTCTGGTAAATTTGCTTGTGCCTGCATCTAACACGCTCCATCCTGTACCAACATTCCATAAACTGCTTTCAAAATCCTGAGTAACACTTGGCTTGTCAATCGCTACTCTCGGTTTTACCGTGATGTATTCATCAACGGCCAGGGTATTAGAGCCATTGCCATTACTTACCATTAATGTTACTTTATATTTACCAGGAGTATTGTAAATAATGACGGGAGTATCTTTGTTGGTGCTGGTGATATTACCACCTGCAAAAGTCCATTGCTTTGATGTAACCTGAGCTTTGCACGAAATATCATAAAATGACACTGGCTGACCAGTACAAACCACGCGTGAACTGCTGCTGAAAAATGCCACTGGTGCGGTATTGCCGTTTTCTACACCGGTTCCTATCAGGTTGTTGTTCGATACCAGCGATATTCTGAAAGAGTATGTGGTAAGCGTGCTGTGCATGATGCTTTTCTGATTGGTAGAGAACATGGCCTGACAAGTTCCTTGTGAATAGTCCATGTAATTTTCCCACTGATCAATTAGGTTCGGAACATCTGTGGAGCAAGAGTTGCCATTGCTTGGGCAGTTAGCATTGGTAAATGTTCCTGCTACCGGAGGAGTGTCTGCACATCTGTCGCCTTTGCTCGAACCTGTGCCATTGCAACCATCTTCGAAGGTGTGTAACAAGCCGAGGTAATGACCTATTTCATGTGTCAGTGTGCGGCCAGCGCCAGAAACAGAACCTGTTCCTATTACACCAACATAGTCTGCTCTCACTACAATACCATCCATGTTCGATAATCCCGCCGCCACTGATTGCGGTAGATAAGCATATCCTAATGTTGTTCCGCCAGAACCGCTCAGATCCTGAATAGAACTTACTGTCCAGATATTTAAATATTTTCTGTTATCCCATCTGGCACCTGCTATAGATTTCACCTCGTCGCGGGCGTCGACGTGAAGCGGACTGTATACGCGGTTGACACCATTGGTACAATTGCCCGATGGGTCGATTTTAGCTAGTCTGAATTCTATCTGTACATCTGCTGCTACTCCGGTAAACTGAGAACGAATAGCGGTTTTGTTGGCATTGTTCAAACTGAAATCCTGATTTAAAATCTGAATCTGATTTTCAATCTGTGCCAGAGAGATGTTCTCTGGTCCGTTGGTATGAATCACATGAAACACCACCGGAATGATATATTTAGTAGCTCTTTTGCTGGAACTTGCCTGATCAACATTGTCATAAAAGGCATTCTCGGCAGCTTCAATGGAAGGGTTGTTTTTCTTGGCTTCTTTGTGGTAATGATCGGTTAAACACTGACTGTAAACACTATTGGTAAAGAGAGATAAAACACTGATGTAAATTAATTGCTTCATTTTGTATGCTCTGTATTGTTTTTATTATTCTTTTAATTAGACTGCAGTTTCGATAAAACTTCTGTCATAATTCTGTCATATTTTATATTTTAAGTGTAGTAAAAGATGGTCTGCTAGGGTTAGTGCAGACATTGCTTCTACTATTGGAACTGCCCTTGGTAAAACACATGGGTCGTGTCTGCCATCTATCACTAAATCTACGATATTGCCGTCTTTGTCTTGTGCTTTCTGAGGTGTTTTAATGCTTGATACGGGTTTGAAAGCGGTGTTGAATTCGATGTCTAAACCTGTGCTGATGCCACCATTGATACCTCCTTCGTGGTTCCTGTTGCTGTCAGGCGCAGGGTTAAACTCACTTCCTTTTAGCTGAGTGCCTCTAAAGCCATCGCCAAATTCAACACCTTTTACGGCGTTAATACTAAACATCGCTTTAGCAAGTTCGGCATTGAGTTTATCGAACACAGGTTCACCAAGACCTGCAGGACAGTTTTTTATGCGTGTGCTGATGATGCCGCCAACACTATCCCCACTGGTTTTCATGGTTTCAATCAGACTTAACATCTCATTGGCAACAGTAGAATCAGGGCAGCGGATGGCGTTGTTTTCGGCGCCCGACCAATCGGTGCTGAAGATATCTGGTACGCTGATCTGGTGCACACTGGAAACAACAGACTGAATGCTAATGCCGTGTTGCTGCTGAATAAACTGTTTGGCTAAGGCACCTGCAGCCACCCATCCTGCGGTAATTCTGGCGCTGCTTCGTCCGCCTCCCAGATGGTCGCGGTGACCGTATTTAAGGTCGTATACCTGGTCGGCATGCCCCGGTCGGTAAACTGATTTAAGGGCATCATAATCTTTCGACTGATGGCCTTTGTTTTGAATGAGAATGGTGATGGGAGCGCCGGTAGTTTTGCCTTCAAATACACCAGAGATGATGTCGAAGGCATCGCTTTCGTTTCTATCGCTTGTGATGGCAGATTGTCCCGGGCGTCTTCTGTTGAGTTCTGATTGTATGTGGTCGAAATCGATGGCAAAGCCGGAGGGGAAGCCATCGATGACAACGCCAATGGCATGACCGTGAGATTCACCAAACGACGTAATTACTAAACTATGTCCGAGATGATTGGCCATGACAAAAAAAGAACTTCGCTATTTAGCGAAGTTCACTGCTCTTTTTTCTCTGATTACGGTGATTTTGATCTGCCCAGGGTAAATCATTTCTTTCATGATTTTCTGAGAGATTTCGAAGCTCAGGTTATCTGCTTCAGCATCGGTTGCTTTTTCGCTGTCAACCATTACGCGGAGTTCGCGACCGGCCTGAATAGCGAATGCTTTATCGACACCTTTGAAGCCCATTGCCAATGCTTCGAGGTCTTTAAGACGTTTGATATAGTTTTCAGTGTCTTCTCTTCTTGCACCTGGTCTTGATCCGCTGATAGCATCACAAGCCTGAACGATAGGAGAGAGCATGCTGGTCATTTCAATCTCGTCGTGGTGAGCACCAATAGCGTTTACCACTTCAGGATGTTCGCCATATTTTTCAGCCCACTTCATACCCAGTAATGCGTGTGGAGTTTCGGCATCGTCTTCCGGCACTTTTCCAATATCGTGTAATAAACCTGCACGTTTAGCGAGTTTAGCATTTAAGCCAAGTTCTGTCGCCATAGTGGCACAAAGGTTAGCAACTTCTCTACTGTGTTTAAGGAGGTTCTGACCATAAGAAGAACGGTATCTCATTCTACCAACGATTCTGATTAACTCAGGATGCAGACCGGTAATACCCAGGTCGACAACAGTACGCTGACCGATTTCGATGATTTCCTGTTCTATGTCTTTTTTCGTTTTTTCAACGATTTCTTCGATACGGGCAGGGTGGATACGACCATCAGCCACTAATCTGTGTAAAGACAAACGGGCGATTTCTCTTCTTACCGGATCAAATCCTGAAAGAACGATAGCTTCAGGGGTATCGTCAACAATGATTTCAATGCCTGTAGCAGCTTCGAGTGCTCTGATGTTACGACCTTCTCTACCGATGATACGACCTTTGATGTCGTCGTTTTCTAGGTTGAAGACTGTCACTGTGTTTTCGATAGCCGTTTCAGCAGCGGTTCTCTGAATGGTTTGAAGAACAATACGTTTAGCATCTTTGGTTGCATTTAGTTTAGCCTCTTCAACGATGATTTTGCTTTGTGCAATAGCATCGGTGTGAGCATCTGCCTTAACTGCTTCCAGCATCTGTGCTTTAGCTTCTTCAACAGAAAGATTCGCCACTTTTTCCAGCATTTTAATTTGTTGCTGACGAGACTGTTCGATTTCGTTTTCTTTTTTGCTTAAAGCATTTTGCTGTGCGGCTAACTGAGATTTTACTTTTTCAAGTTCGTCTTCTTTAGATTTGTAAGTTCTGATACGATCGTCCAGAGATTGTTCTTTCTGTTTGATTCTGTTTTCAGCTACCTGAACTTCAGAGTTTCTTCTTTGAACTTCTTTTTCATGTTCTGATTTCAATGCCAGGAATTTCTCTTTAGATTCCAGCATTTTACTTTGTTTGATGGCTTCTGCCTTACTTTTGGCTTCTTCCAGTAATAGATTGGCTTGTGCTTGCTGTTGCTTTCTTACTAGCGGCATTCCGGCAAAATAGCCGACGGCAAGTCCCACTAGCAGTCCGATTGCGATAAATAATAATACGCTCATTTCAATAGTTATTTAATATTGAATCAGTCGTAAAGCTACCTGAAAAGCATGGTTATTTCTGAAGAATCTGTTCGATGTCGCTAAGCTCCGTCTCTAGTGGACTGAAGTCTGGCACCTGATGCTGGTATTGTATGTTTTCATTTGATTTGTTCAGTGCATCTACTGCAAATTCAAGAGCAGCCATAGCCAGGCCATCTATCTTGTCTTTTACAGAAAAATTACTGTTGAAAAATCCCATTTTTTCATTCAATAGCTTTGCAGCTTTTCTGACATATTCTTCTTCTGTGGCCTGTATTCTCAGTGGATACACCCTGTCACCGATATTCACTTTTATTGAGATGTCGTTAGAGGCCATTGGTTTCTTGCTTTTCTTAGCGCGCTTTTACGTTGCTAATTCAAATGCAAGTTTAAGCAATTTTTTTTAATTTTCTTGTTTTTTCGCAAAAAGAAAGCCCTTTGAGTAATTGTTTAATCTCAAAGGGCTTTTTGATTGAAAATGAATATTTTGTCAGATAACAGGAACTGGTCCATCCCTTAGTAGTTCAGGGGTTTCGCTGCTGCAATCAATGATGGCAGATCCTTGCGTCCCGCCGGTCCCACTATCGATATACCAGTTAACTGAATGTCTGTAGTGGTTCTCGATTTCTGTGATATCGCTTAACATGATTTCTGATTGCCCTGGTGAGTGTACAGAAGCACTCACCAAAGGTTCGCCACATAGTTCAACGAGCTTTACCGGAACTTTATGGTTTGGAACCCTGATACCAATGGTTTTACGATTGTTCAAGAACAGTTTCGGTACTTTCGCATTGGCTCTTAAAATGAAGGTAAAGGGTCCTGGTAAGTTTCTGTTCATCAGTTTGTAAATGGT
>JBJTNS010000311.1:0-5394 GCA_046074245.1 Chitinophagaceae bacterium
TTGCCTAAAAAAGTGCAGGCAGAAATTGAACTTGGTAATTAATCATCAATCACTTAAAATTGAACTTTATTTGACAATCATATTATGAGCAAAAAAGCATATGTATTTCCAGGCCAGGGTGCCCAGTTTGTGGGTATGGGCAAAGACCTGTACGATCAATTCGAAATAGCCAGAGACATGTTTGCTAAAGCAGACGAAATCCTAGGTTTTAGTATCAGCAACGAAATGTTTAATGGTACTGATGAGGGTTTAAGACAAACTAAAATCACTCAGCCTGCGATATTCCTTCATTCAGTCATTGCTGCTAAATGCTTAGGTGCTGACTTCACACCGGATATGGTTGCTGGTCATAGTTTAGGCGAATTCTCTGCTTTAGTTGCCAATGGTACACTTAACTTTGAAGATGGCTTAAAACTGGTTTACCAGCGCGCTATGGCCATGCAGGAAGCCTGTGAGATGAAACCATCTACCATGGCGGCAGTGCTAGGTCTGGATGACGCTAAAGTTGAAGAAATCTGTGCTTCAATCACCTCTGGTGTGGTTGTACCGGCAAATTACAATTGCCCTGGTCAGCTCGTAATCTCTGGAGATATCGAAGCCATCAACGAAGCCTGCGAAAAACTCAAAGCTGCTGGCGCTAAAAGAGCTCTGGTACTTCAGGTTGGCGGTGCTTTCCACTCGCCATTAATGAAACCTGCTGAAGAAAAACTGGCAAGTGCTATCGAAAACACCCATTTCAATACCCCTTCCTGCCCTGTCTATCAAAACGTCTCTGCTCAGGCTGAAACAGATCCACAAACCATTAAAGCCAACCTTTTGAAACAACTGACCGCTCCGGTTAAATGGACGCAGTGCGTGCAGTCTATGGTAAGCGATGGTGCTACAAATTTCGTAGAACTCGGTCCAGGTAAGGTATTACAAGGATTGGTGAAAAAAATCGCTCCAGGGGCTGAACTGGCATAATACTAAAAAGTATTTAACCACTCCTTTGCCTTGTCAATATCTGTAAATGATCTTGCAGGATAACTCTTTTGAATATACTTTAAGTAGATATTCGTTATCATTTTCTGAGTAAAGCTATGCACAACAAGGGCTTCAGCTATTACGGAATCTTTTAACCTCTCATTTTCTTTTAATCCATACTGACGGGCCTCTTTAGTAATATCTGTCTTTCTGCCACAGAGCACTAATCGTTTTAGCTTCTTCCCTCCAGTATAGGCCTCGGTTTCTCTGTAAGATGATTGGATGCCTTCTAAATCGAATGTTATGTCGTCTCTGAATTCAATTACCACAGTTTGATCATCCAGCATGCTGATCGACTTCAATACCCCCATTTGTGTTTAAAATTTTAATTTTGTATTTTTGATTCAAATTTAAATCTAATAAAATCATTTTATTGTCATTTTTTGAGATGTAATTGACAATCAATTAAATAAAATTTAAACAATGTTAAAAGCCTGTTATCTTATTACCTTATCATTTACTATTAGTATGTCTGGTTTTGCTCAGGTGCTCACCAATGCTGAGATATACGATGTTTCGGTGGGTGACAAATATGCCTATACTGAATATATTTACCGTGGCAGTTCCGGACCACCTTTTTATGTTTTCAAAAAAGTTGTCGACAAACAGATCTTTGGTCGCGATAGCCTTCACATCACCTATTATGTCGATACCTATGGATACGAATATCCAAGTTGGGTAAATCGCAGCTACGAGGAGAAACTACGCATTTATAATCTTGATTCTCCCTGGTTAAGCGACTTTGGTAAAATTGATACTTTTTATCAGTTTTTCTCTCCCTCGGACACTTTAAAGAAAAACCCTTATGGCTACTCACTATTAAGAGATAGCATAAACTCTGATAGCTGCGGAACAGTGTTTAATGTCAGATATACTTATAGTATAGCAATGTTAAGTGGACACTCTATGCAAAGCAAAAATGCCTATAAAAGTCTAGGTATAATAAATTCCAATTCCTTGTCGGATGGTGGCAATGTCTATGGCTCAGAGAAACGCATTAATTACTATTACCATAACAACCAATATTGCGGAAGCAAACTTTTTCCAGTCAACATAGAACATCCTGTCTGGTTACAATTGTCTATTAGTCCTAACCCCGCAACGAGTGAACTATTAATTCAATTGCCTCTTTCTGGAGAGTATACCCTCAGAAACACGCTTGGTCAGGTACTAATATCAGGAAACCTCACAGGTGAGCACAATGATCAGAAAATTGATATTGCCGAACTTGGCAATGGCATTTATACCATTGTGCTTCATTCAAAACAACGAAACTATACCGCAAGGTTTATCAAGCAGTAATTATTTCTTACTTTCAGCATCCAAAACTGCCACAGCTACCATGTTCACAATTTCGCGAACAGTGCTGCCCAGTTGCAGGAAGTGAACAGATTTATTGAAGCCAAGCAATACCGGACCCATGCTTTCCGCACCAGCGAAACTCTGGGCAAATTTATAAGCAATATTTCCAGCTGCGAGGTTAGGGAAAATGAAGGTATTAACTTCCTTATCTACCAGTCGGCTAAACGGAAAATTCTCTTTCAGCATATCATTATTCATAGCAAAATTGGCCTGAATATCTCCGTCTACAACTATCTCAGGATGGTTCTTATGCAAATATGAAACAGCCTTGGATACTTTCTCCGGGACTTCGCCTTTAGCACTGCCAAAATTGCTATAACTTAACATTGCAATATTTGGTTTTACACCTAGCTTTAACACTTCTGCATGTGTCATCTTGGTAATCTCTACCAATTCAGCCTCAGTTGGATCGATATTAACGGTCGTATCAGCAAAGAAGAATGGTCCTTTTTTAGTCATGATAATATACATACCAGCAACTTTAGAGATTCCGGTTTCACGACCAATAATCTGCATGGCAGGTTTCAAAGATTTCGGATAATTCTTAGTTAATCCAGAAATGAAAGCATCACACTCTCCTTCGTTTACCATCATGCAGCCATAGTAGTTTCTATCGCGCATCAGCTTTACCGATTCGTATATATTTATCCCTTTTCGCTGACGTGCAGCAAAGAATTTAGCACCATACTCTTCTCTTTTTGCATCTTCTGTTAAAGGATCAATGATTGTCACATTTCCTAAATCAATGCCATTTTCTTCAAGCATTTCTTTAATCTTGTTAACATTCCCCAGCAAAACAGGTATAGCAATACCTTCTTCTTTAACAATCTGTGCTGCTTTAAGTATTTTGATATTATCAGCCTCTGCAAACACCACTTGTTTAGGGTGTTGTCTGGCCTGAGTCATCATACGTCTGATAAACTTATTGTCTAAACCAAGACGGTTTCGCAACTCCAGTTTATAGGCATCCCAGTCTTCTATCACTCTTTTTGCAACACCGCTGTCTATAGCAGCTTTCGCAACGGCCGGACTAACGGTCTCAATTAATCTTGGATCGATTGGTTTAGGTATGATATAATTTCTGCCAAACTCCAGAGCCGACTCATTGTATGCACGCATTACAGACTCAGGCACGGGTTCTTTGGCCAGATTTGCAATCGCTTTAACAGCAGCCAGCTTCATCTCCTCATTAATCTTGGTCGCTCTCACATCCAGTGCACCCCTGAAAATAAATGGAAAACCAAGCACATTGTTTACCTGGTTAGGATGATCACTTCTACCGGTCGCCATAATGATATCCGGACGGGCATCTATAGCAGTCTGATAGGCAATTTCCGGATCAGGATTTGCCATGGCAAAAACTATAGGATCATTGGCCATGCTTCGGATCATGTCCTGAGATAAAATGTTAGCTTTAGATAAACCAACAAAAACATCAGCACCTTTTAAAGCCTCTTCAAGTGTGTTAGCGCTGGTAGAGTTAACGAAATATTGCTTGTAATTATCTAAATCAGTTCTGGAGGTGTTAAGCGTACCTTTGCTATCCAGCATAATCAGGTTGTCTTTCTTAACACCTAATGCTATGAACAACTTACTGCAGCTCATTGCACTGGCGCCAGCACCATTCACTACCATTTTGATAGAATCAATCGGTTTATTTACCAGTTCAAGCGCATTGAGCAGCGCAGCACCACTAATGATCGCAGTTCCATGCTGATCATCATGCATAATTGGGATAGACAGTTCGTCTCTTAAACGCTGTTCTATTTCGAAACATTCTGGTGCTTTGATGTCTTCGAGGTTGATCCCACCGAAAGTAGGCTCCATCGCTTTAACACATGCTATAAATGCTTCGACATCTTTGGTATTGAGTTCAATATCAAACACGTCGATATCAGCAAATATTTTGAATAAAACGCCTTTCCCTTCCATTACAGGTTTAGAGGCTTCCGGACCGATATCTCCGAGTCCCAGCACTGCAGTACCATTACTAATTACAGCCACCAGATTGCCCTTTGCTGTATATTTGTAAACGTCGTCTGTATTTTCGGCTATTTTAAGACAAGGTTCGGCTACACCTGGAGAGTAAGCCAAACTAAGATCTCTTTTGGTTTGTGTAGGTTTAGTGGATATAACTTCTATCTTTCCAGGTCTGCCCGAACTATGATAGTCTAAAGCATCCTTTTGTAATTTCGAATTTGACATAATCGTTCTGCGAAATAAAGTATATTTTTGAGAAATTCAACCGATAATAAGTTTTCTTTACCCTGAGTCTTATCACCTTGGTCGAACTTCGCTGATAAATTTCATATTGTTGAAATGGTTTCAATTTAAATTCATAAATTAGCAATTCGAAATAATGTTATGAAAAATCGACAATTATTAGTCTTTATTCCATTGTTCTTACTAGCATTTACTATTGATAGTCAGACATTTAAGACTAAACTCACAGACCATACAGCCAATGTTGAAGCTGTTGCATTTTCTGCAGACGGTAAATCATTCGCGAGTGGTGGTTGGGACGGTGCTGTTAACTTATACACATTCGACTCGACAGGATTTCCTAAACTTAAACAAACTTTTACTGGTCATCTCGGCGCTGTCATCTCTTTAAATTTCTCTAAAAATGGCAAGTATCTGGTTAGCTGTAGTAAAGATTATTCATCTAGAGTCTGGAACATTGACACTCCCTCTAAAAGCAAAGTGTTCAATTTGCATCTGGAGCCTGTTACAGCTTCTTTTCTTGACCCAACAAATAAGTTTTTAATATCTTCAAGTCTGGATGGTACTATCAGAACCACCAATCTCAACGATGCAATGAAATCAAAAATACTGAAGCTATCAGGACCAATTATGGACCTACAGATCAGCAAAGATTTGAAATTTTACTATGTCGCATTCAAAGGTGGTACAATAAAGAAAATTCAAACTACTGGTAAAAACTTAGAAATCTCTTCATTTACCGGACATACAGATGACATTAACACCATAGAAATATCACCGGATGGT
>JBJTNS010000312.1:0-3371 GCA_046074245.1 Chitinophagaceae bacterium
CTGAGCCCAGCCTAACATTTTAACAGGTTCGTAGCCCTGAGCAACACGTTCTTTGCTGGCGGCATCGGCCTCTTCAATTAATTGTTTCAGCAGGTCGTCGTAATTGATATCGGCGGCATCATCGTCGTTAACGTGACCGTCGCTGTTGTAGTTGAAATCGATGATCCATCTGGCACCGGTAATGGTACTAGGAGTATCAGACAGCAACATCCCTAAAGAAGCAGGCGATGGAGGATTGCCGAAAATTTCTTCCATCATAAATTTAGACTGAGAAGGATTGAGGTATAAGCAACCCGGAGGAACATTGATGGTGGCAAGATTTTCTCCAATCACCACTTTGCCAGTTTGGTAGTAGAAAGATTTCAGAATACTGTCATTTCTGAACAGACTGGAAAGGTCGCTCATAGAGAAGCTGTCTGTTTGTGCTTTAACAAATGTAGCACTGAGTAAGAGACAGGCGAAAAGTGCAATTTTTTTCATTTTTAAATGTTTATCAGATGCAATAGTAATTTAAAAAGGCGAGATGTTAAAATTAATTTTACGTTACAGTTGTTTTTTAAAAGATTGATAATCTATTTATTAGCCAGAGGGAGAGGGGCTTTTCTGATTAAGGAAGGCGATGGATGAAGTTGCAGAAAACCAGTAGATTAAACTTAAAATGTCACTGTTTTATTTCAATCTGTTTGATTTGTGAAAGCCCTTTAAAATCACTATCTTTGCAGCCCCAAAAAATTAGTATGATTAGTGTTTCAAATGTTTCCCTCAGATATGGGAAAAGGGTATTGTTTGACGAGGTAAATGTCAAATTTGTTCCTGGTAACTGTTATGGTGTTATCGGCGCCAATGGTGCTGGTAAATCTACGTTCCTGAAAATTTTATCAGGAGAGATAGAGCCAACAACTGGTCAGGTAGACATAGAAAAAGGCAAGCGTATGAGTGTTCTGAAACAGAACCACTTTGAGTTTGATGCTTTTCAGGTACTTGAAACTGTTATAATGGGAAACAAGGATTTGTATGCCATCATGAAGGAGAAGGAAGCCATTTATTCTAAAGAAGATTTCTCTGATGAGGATGGTATCAGAGCCAGCGAATTAGAAGAGAAGTTTGCAGAGATGGAGGGATGGAATGCCGAGAGTGATGCAGCAAACATGCTGAGTGGTTTGGGGATTACAGAGGAGTTGCATTTTAAAACTGTGCATGAACTGAACAACAATCAGAAAGTTCGTGTTTTACTGGCACAGGCATTATTTGGCAATCCGGATATTTTGTTACTCGACGAGCCGACGAATGACCTGGATGTAGAGACCATTTCGTGGTTAGAAAACTTCCTTGCGAATTTTGAAAATACGGTTTTAGTGGTATCGCACGACAGGCACTTCTTAGATGCTGTTTGTACACACGTAGCGGATATCGATTTCAATAAACTTCAGATTTATTCTGGTAACTATACTTTCTGGTATCAGAGCAGTCAGTTAGCCTTGAAACAACGTTCAGACCAGAACAAAAAAGCTGAGGAGAAGAAAAAAGAGCTCATGGATTTCATTCAGCGATTCAGTGCTAACGTTGCTAAATCAAAGCAGGCTACCAGCAGACGTAAGATGATTGACAAGCTGAACATTGAAGAAATCAAACCATCCACCAGAAAATATCCTGGTATCTTCTTTATTCAGGAGAGAGAAGCAGGGGATCAGGTTTTAACCGTTGATAATTACAGTTATCAGTTAGAGGGAACCTTCCTGTTCAAGAATCTGAGTTTTACCGTGAACAAAGGCGATAAGATTGTTTTTCTTTCTAAGAATCCTTTAGCAATTACTAAATTTTTCGATTGTATTTATGGCAACGACAAGCCTCAGACAGGTTCTGCGGAGTGGGGTGTAACCATTAAATCTTCC
Organism: Chitinophagaceae bacterium; assembly: GCA_046074245.1. Lineage (GTDB taxonomy): Bacteria > Bacteroidota > Bacteroidia > NS11-12g > UBA955 > JABMMZ01. The sequence goes on from JBJTNS010000312.1 coordinate 1,893, forward strand.
TATATTCCGAACGATAACTCATCTTTCTTTGAGGGTGTTGATTTAAGTTTGGTCGACTGGCTGAGACAATTTTCTAAAGAAAAAGACGAAACGTTTATCAGAGGATTCCTTGGTAAGATGTTATTCAGTGGCGAAGAGAGTTTGAAGAAAGCGAAGGTATTGAGCGGGGGTGAGAAAGTAAGATGTATGATGAGTAAAACCATGCTGGAGAGTCCGAATGTGATGATTGCAGACGAGCCAACGAATCACCTGGATTTGGAAAGCATTCAATCTTTGAACAACAGTTTCATCGACTATAAAGGCACCTTATTGTTTTATTCGCATGACCACGAGTTTATGAATACGGTGGCCAACAGAGTCATCGAAATTGGTCCGAATGGCATGGTTGATAAACACTGCACATACGACGAGTATTTAGAAGACGAATCCATCACCGAGCGTCGGGTAGCCTTATACGCTAAGTAGTATGAAAGCAGCCGATTTACTGAAGTCGCGCTACTTTTTAGAAACCATCCATATTCCATTATGGCTGATTAAAGACATTTGCTGGTTAATGGAATACCGGACAGCGGGTGTCATCATAGCCTTTCCAACTGTATTAGTAGCTTTAATAGTGGCCTGGGTTAGTAGAGGAGAAAAAGACCATTTTCTGCCCAATCTATCCATTGCATTATGGATTCTGGCCAATGCCAACTGGATGATCGCCGAGTTTTATAATTTACCCTATAAACCTTACAGCATTTATCCGTTTGTGTTAGGCGTATTGGTGTTTGTTATATTCCTATTTATAAAACTTATAGACTATCGGAAACTCCGTTAGAAAAGTCTAAATTTGCCGCCTTAATTATGCCGAAAATTACCTTCAATTTTGAAGAAAAAGATAAAACACCTGTAACGGTAGACATTGCAGTAGGGGAGATGATTCTGGATGTTGCTTTAGACAGCGACGTTTCATTGCACCATAACTGTGGAGCAGTATGTGCGTGCAGCACTTGTCATATCTACATTGATCAGGGAGCAGATCATTTAAGTGAGATATCAGAGAAAGAAGAGGATTTTGTAGATCGTGCTCGCAATCCAAAATTCAACTCGCGATTAGCTTGTCAGTGTGTTTTGCAGGACGATGCAGATTTGATTGTGACGATACCTGACCAATCGGGCATTATTGGCCATTAATTTTAAATAAGATGACATTTCAATTACCAATACACTGGAAAGATTACGAAGACATAGCGATGGCTTTGTACGAGAGATTCGGCGACGAGTTTGGCGAATCAAAAATATACAGAATCCGTTTCACCGAACTACTTGAATGGGTTTTAGAAATCCCGAATTTCAAGGGCACCCGTGAAGAGTGCAACGAGGGGCATTTAGAAATGATCCAAAGTCAGTGGGTGTACGAGTGGAGAGATAACCAGTGATAGGATATAGATTCTGTGTTGATTCCCAAATAAATTTTGAAAAAAAAGCAATTTTTTT
>JBJTNS010000313.1:0-5115 GCA_046074245.1 Chitinophagaceae bacterium
GTTCTTTTGTCTGTATGACGATATAATAGATTCCTTTGCTTAATCCCTCTGGTATGGTGCATCTGCCCGCTTCGGCTTGCCCTGTCCAAACAAGTTTCCCTGTTTGGCTGTATAGTGCTACCTGAGAGGTTTCGACAGAAACTTGCAATGTCTCTCCTGCTTTAATTGGATTGGGGTAGAGATGAGACTTATTGTTGTTCAAGTGGGCAATGGATGAATTGTTTAGGGTTAGTTCATAGAGTTCGTCACCAACAGATTCATCAATATTACCTACGAAAAACAGGTGGTTCTGCCACTTCATCATTACCGGAGCATTGCCTCTCGGAATTTCTAAATAAATGTTAGTGCCATCGTATGTGCCATCACTGGTCCATATATCGTAAAGCAAAGAACTGTTAAATCCAATGAAGTAAATTCTGTTTCCAAGAATATGAATGTCGTATTGTACGCCCGGACCAGAACCCGGGTCTATGTCTTTTAGCAACACCGGATGGTTTAAATGCCTGTCGCAACTAAAAAGTTCATTGCCATAAAAATCAGTCTGAGCATTCACAATAAAACCTTGTCCGAATGGATATATTGTATTGATATTGCTATAATGGATTTTGGGGTCATTGCTGAAAAATTCTTTGACTGTGTCTTTGGTGACCCCTGAAGTATACGCTTTCTCCAGGTTATAGACGAAGATTGAATCGTTTGCTTCTACCAGATAGGGATTAGTAGATATGCCGAAAGTGGTATCAAGGTCTAAAAACAGGCTTAGGCTGTCGGGATTTTCTGTAGTCTTGAATAATTCGTAACCTTCTGAAAAGTTTCTTGCTGCGCAGAAAAACAAATGGTTTTTTGTGCTTGCTAAAAATTGATTGTAGTGGTAAGCGCCAGAACTTGTTCCGGTAAATATGTCTTTAAATAGTTTTGTTCCCTGAGTGGTGCCATCAGAGGTCCATAACTCCAATCCGGTAGCATGGTCATACGCCATAAAATACAGCAAGCCTTTCCATTCCTTAAGTCGGATATCATTAGAATAGCCCGAATCATTGAACTGAAATATTTTACGGGTTCCGGCAATTGTACCGTCACTCGACCATAAAGTAGATTTCCCTGAAAGGCGAGGCTCTATAAAGAAAAATCTGTTTTTATAGAAGATGCCCTGGTTAAATATGGTAGCCGGACTGTGGTCTGCGTATTTCAGGAGTTTAAAAGTTCCCGCATTGGTGCCATCTGTTCTGAACAGGTATTCATTTTCAGTGTTGTCCATGGCGGTAAAATAAAGCAGAGTGTCATTGCTGTAATAGAAATCACTCACCCATGAAGAGGATTTACCCGTTTTAATATCTTTTATAATCTGAGTGCCAGAATTTGTGCCATCAGAGATCCAGGGTTCGAAGCCATACTGGTCTGTATAGGCCCAGAAAACAAAACCGTTTTTAAGATTGCCTAAATGCTGAACAGTTGTTGGAACTGAGCCAGGGTTAATGTCTTTGATGAATCGCTGAGAAAAAAGAGAAACACTGGTCAAAAAAAGAAATATGAGAATAGTGTTCCTAAACATAGTTTGTATTTCTTTTACAATAGACGTTATTTTTTCTTAAATAGATGCAAGATAGCAGTAATTTTTTTGTCATAAAATAAAAAACCCGGGGCTTAACCGGGTTTTTCTTGCATTATTGAATCATGAGAACTTAAACTTATCAGCGCTCGCTACATCATCTTTTTCTTTTAAGACACAGGTTTATCAGAATGTGTTGCCTGGGATTTTAATTTTTTTTATTAGTGGATATCTGGTCGTCTATTTTCGTGTTTTACGAAAGTTTTAGATGTGGATTTATTAGTATATTCGCAGCATGAATAAGCTTGTTTCTAATGCTGATGAAGCTATAAAAGATATCCATGATGGTGCAGTAATTATGCTGGGAGGATTTGGTCTTTGCGGTATTCCTGAAAATTGTATTACGGCTCTGGTTAAAAAAGGAACCAAACAATTAACCTGTATCAGTAACAATGCCGGTGTGGATGATTTTGGAATCGGTCTGATGCTGCAAACCAAACAAGTGAAGAAAATGATTTCGTCTTATGTTGGCGAAAATGCAGAATTCGAAAGACAGTTGCTTTCAGGCGAATTAGAGGTTGAACTCATTCCACAAGGTACTCTGGCAACACGCTGCATGGCCGCTGGTTATGGAATGCCTGCCGTTTTTACACCAGCTGGTGTGGGAACAGAAGTGGCAGAAGGTAAGGAGACCCGCGAGTTTAATGGCAAAACCTATTTAATGGAATATGCCTTCGATGCCGATTTCGCCATTGTTAAAGCATGGAAAGGTGATACTCATGGCAATCTGATTTTTAAAGATACTGCCCGCAATTTTAATCCAATGATGGCAATGGCCGGAAAGGTAACCATAGCAGAAGTCGAAGAGCTGGTTCCCGCTGGTACTCTGGATCCTAATCATATTCATACTCCGGGTATTTATGTGCACCGTATCTTCCAGGGCAGCAATTACGAGAAGCGCATTGAACAAAGAACCGTTAGAAAAAAGGCTTGATGTCTGGCCTGCCTCTGATACAAATAAAAAAAACAGCCGATGGTAGCAATACCCTCTATGATCCTGCTCTCGACGAAACCTATCATTCTCTGAATGGAGCACTTTCTGAAAGCTATCATGTCTATATCAAACATGGCCTTTTAAGGCAATTGCCTTCCTGTGGTCATTCAATCAATATTCTCGAAATTGGATTTGGTACGGCAATGAATGCTTTGCTTTGTCTCGAGCATTTGCCAGATGCTGTAAGTTGCAACTACTTTAGTCTCGAGCCTTTCCCGCTGGAGAAATCGCTGATACATGCTTATTACGAAGGCTTTTCTGAAAAGCCTGCTCGTCTGAATGTACTGGATAAGATGCTTGATTCTTTTAATGCCTGGCAAAATATTCATCCGGATTTTCAAATGATGGTGTCCGGTTTGAAGCTCGAGGCCTTAACTAACAACTCTGTGCCGGAAACTGTTAAACCATTTGATCTGGTTTTTTATGATGCTTTTGCACCCTCCAGGCAACCCGAGATGTGGTCTTTATCGTCTCTCGAAAAAGTAAAATCTTTGATGAGATCAGGCGGACTGCTAACTACTTATTGCGCTCAGGGACAGTTTAAAAGAAATCTGAAAGAACTCGGATTTAAACTTGAACATCCGCAAGGCGCCAATGGGAAGAGAGAAATGACCCTTGCATTCAAATTATAAATAGTATACTTGCATCGAATTGGAACTGACCTTAGAACATATCGGAAAAAAATACCAGGGTCACTGGCTGTTTAAAGACATTAATCTGTCTTTACAATCTGGCCAGAGTTTATCCATCACTGGCAAAAATGGCAGCGGAAAATCTACACTCATGCAGGTGATTTATGGATTAATACAGCCATCAGAGGGTAAGGTATTAATTGATGGAAAATCCGATTTTCAGGCACATTCAATCATGGCATTGTCTTCTCCTTATATGGAGCTGCCAATGGAGTTTACTATCAAAGAACTTCATCAGTTATACTTTAATTTAAATAAACTAAGTCAGTCTTACGAACAGTTTTTAGAAAATGCAATGTTCTCTGTAAAAGACGGTAATAAGCCTGTTAAACACTTTTCCAGTGGGATGCAGCAGCGACTAAAAACAGCGTTTTGTCTCTATTCTGTGGCACCTGTCATACTGCTGGATGAACCACTGACCAATATGGATACTTCGGGTGAAAAATGGTACAAAAATTGTCTTTCTGAAGTAAAGTATAAAATCTGTCTGGTAGCAGGTAATCAGGGCGCCGAGATAGACTGGGCTGATAAGAATTTAACAATTTCCGGACTTTAAAGAATGAAAAACATTGTATTAAGTTTGTTTGTGCTGGCTAGCTGTTCACTATTTGCTCAATCTGCAGCTCAGCCAAGCGTTTCAGTAAAAAATGATACATTGCTATGCAATGGAAAAGCTGTTTCACTGATTTCCGTTATCGAAGACAATCTTGTTATTGGCGCAAGTTCCAGAGCCATATATTTACCTGGAGGAAAAAATGTGCTCATGATAACAGAACTGTTAAACTATAAGACTACAGATAATAAACTGATTTATTATACCCATTACGAATTTCCAGGTCTGGATATTTCATGTGATATTAAACATAAAACTTCTGACTTTAATCCCTTCGAACCCGTTTGTCAGTACAATCTGATCAATCAATACGGCATTGATACCAATCAGGCATTCATTTTTACCACCCTGAAAGGAAGAATATCTGATGCTGAAATCAAAGGAGTAAAAACCAGGCAGGATACCGTTACCCGTTTGCGCTCTACCATAGCTGTGCGCAGTGTTTACGCTGAAATAAGCTATTACGATGACAATATTATTCAGGATGAGATTCGGATTGGTTCTTTTACTGTTGATACCTTAATCGGACAAAAAGGACTTTGCCGATATTACAAAATTTTCAATTCTAAAGATGTAATGATATGCACGGCTACTGAGTCGTTGTTGAATAGTCGCGACTGGCGATTGCTGACCTACAAAGACAATAAATTTCATGTTCTTAAAGTGAATTCAGAGGCCGATCTTACAGAAATGCTAAAGTATTTAATACAGAGAAAATACCTGTAAGGCAAAAAAAAAGACAACCCGGGGGTTGTCTTTAAAGAGAGAAATAAAAAAAAATTAATTTTCTGAATTTTGTGCGTCTGAGGCAGGTACGTTTTCCCTTGGTTTAGCCTGGGTAACAATCATTTTTCTGCCATTCAGATCAAAGCCGTTCAACGCTTCGATGGCCTTCAGTCCATCCGCCTCGTTTGCCATTTCAACAAAACCGAAGCCTTTGCTGCGTTTAGTTTCCTGATCACGAACGATTTTTGCTCCTATGACTTCTCCATAAGGAAGAAAGGCATTCTTGAGCTCTTCGGTTCGCAACCTGTAGTTAAGATTTCCAATGTAAATTCTCATTTCAATAAGCGATTAAGTTTAATAGGAAACAAATGTAAATTTTGGAGTTGCAATTGCAAATTTAGATTTTTTTAACCTAAAAAATATCGCTGTAAGTAAATGAAAATCAGTTGTATAGCGTATAAAATCCAGAGTAGTGGATAAA
>JBJTNS010000314.1:0-4497 GCA_046074245.1 Chitinophagaceae bacterium
GGATGGAAGTTAAATTGCCAATTAGTATCCCCAAGAGTAAGCCAATTAACATTGAACTAATAAGGGGTGCAAATGAGGCAAGAAACAGTGAAATGACGCCAATGCCGACGGATAGAAGAATGCCTGTGATGTATATTTTGTAGCTCATTAAAATGTGACGTTAATAGTGCTCACAAATTGAAGAATTCTGACACCTGATTTGAAACTCCCTTGTTGCTGCCACTGAAAACCAGTCTGAATTTCCTGCTGGTTTAATCTTAGTGACAGTCCGCTAAACACTCGGTTATTATCCATTTTTTCAAACAATTTGTAAAAATACTCTTCGGTGATTACAACTCCAACCTCCGTCTGCTTTTTTTTAATCACCGGAATTTTAATCTGCATCTGCAATCTGCTTCTGTATTGCTGCGTTCGGATAGGGTAGATGAAGTGTCTGCTCTCGGTTAAAAATCGCCATTTTAAGCTGAAGGTCTTAAAGTTTTGTGTTTTTTGCAGGCCAGCACTAAGCCTGATTTCATTGGTCATGCCCCAGTCGTCTGAGTTGGGTAACAAATCGCTCGTTCTGAAATAAGCAATAGGTGAAAGTAAAATTTCAGCAGAGCTGTTTAAAGCATATTGCATCCAAAGTCTGCCACTTTGCATTTTATAATGGTCGAAACATCCCGAATGGTTCTGATGGTAGTTGCCCTGAGTTCTGTACTGGATATCGCTGGCTATGGCCCAGTGTTTACTGATGTCGTGTTTGACATAGAGTTTCGACCAGAATTCATGTCGTTCTTGTCCCATTAGCGCTACAGTTCCGCTAAAAATTACCAGTAAGAGGGACAATCTCATACTGCGAAATTACAATCGGATGAACTATAACTATGTGATTTTTGTTACAGTGAGTACTTAATATAATATTTGTAGGCTTACTGTTTTATTACGCCCTGAATATGCGCAGCTTCGGTAGATGTCTGCTCTCCGGTATGCATGTTTTTAAGGGACAGCTGACCGCTTTGCATTTCGTTTTCACCAATAATTGCTACCCAGCTAATGCCTTTGCTGTTCGCATAGTCAAGTTGCTTTTTCAGTTTTGCCGGATTGGGATAAACTTCCACTTTAAAACCAGCTTGTCTCAACTGAACTGCAAGAGGTATGCAATAAGCGATGGCCTTGTCATCCATCGGACAAAACAATAAATCTGTAAATAACATCCCGGAAGGAGGGAAGAGTTGAAGTTCTTCGAGGACATCAAATATTCTGTCAATTCCAAATGAGATACCAATTCCACTCACATCCTTCAGGCCGAATACACCTGTCAGGTCGTCGTAGCGACCACCACCACTTATACTTCCCATTTTTACAGAGCTAGGTACTGCTTCGAAAATACAACCAGTATAATAATCGAGACCTCTTGCCAGACTGCAATCCAGAAACACATTCTCGATAGCTGTACCACTAAGAAGTATCACTTGTCGCAGGTCTTCGATAGCTTTTTTACCTTCAGGAATATCACCAAGCTCAGTTTCCAGATTGTTAATTGTTTCGTTTGTGAGCTGATATTTGGAAAGAAATTGCGCAAGAGTTTTAATGGCATCATCGCTTAAGCCAAGTTCACTAAGTTCACGAGCTACACCATCTGAGCCGATTTTATCTGTTTTATCAATAATGATAGTAATCGTTTTAAAATACTGGCTGGCACCTGCCTTAATGCAAATTGCTTCAAGCAAGCGGCGGTGATTGATGCGTAGTTCATAGTCTTTCAGTCCCAGACGCTCAAATACATCTTTATATATTCTGATAAAGTCTGCTTCACAAAGTAAAGAATCGGTACCTAAAACATCAGCATCACATTGCCAGAACTCACGGTATCTGCCTTTCTGAGGTCGGTCTGCTCGCCAAACTGGCTGCATTTGATAACGTTTAAACGGAAAGGTAATATCATTGCGGTTCATAACCACGTATCTTGCAAGTGGTACCGTGAGGTCGTAGCGCAGACCGCGATCAGCAATTTTTGAAGTAAGTGTTTTAGAACTATAGTCTGACAGATTAAGATCTTTGAGATAGTCGCCGTTATTGAGGATTTTAAACAATAACTGATCGCCTTCTTCGCCGTATTTTCCTGTAAGGGTAGAAAGATTCTCCATCGCCGGTGTCTCGAGAGGCATAAAGCCATAGCTTTTATAAACAGACTCAATGGTTGAGAGAATAAATTTTCTTTTTGCCATTACGCCCGGTGAAAAATCTCGGGTACCTTGTGGAATCGATGGTTTGCTCATTTGGTGTAGAAGTCAGTTTTGCAAAAAAAAGCTAAACTAACGAATTTAAGAAAGAAAAAAATGCAAGCCCACATCGCACCGCTACAACCTGCTGCCCTTGCTGTGTTCCCACCCTGGGGGAGTTCACAGGGAGCTGGTCGTGCAGACTTGCGCTGCGAAATTAGTATAAATAAAGGGCTAAAAAAAGAAAACTTTGCATTTTGTAGTAATTTTTTAGCTCGCTCGTTCAATTAAGAACCAGGCAGAAGTTAAAAATTATAAACCATTGATTAATAATGATATGTGTTAATTTTCTGAGGATGATAAATGGAGTTGACTAAGTTTAACTAATTAAAATTTTAAAAAAAATATTTGGAACTTATGTTTTAATTTACTAGATTGCATAAAATTTCGATTAAAATCTAACAACGCCTATAGAATAAAAACATACTAAACAATTAATAGTCCCGAATGAATTGAGAACTACCAAAAGGTAATGTCACCTTTTTTAAAAAAGGAGGTTTAGTATGAAAAGGTATCAAAAAAATGATGAGGAATTAGTAGCGCTGTACATGGCAGGCAACGAAGCTTGTATGGACATGCTGATCAATCGCTACAAAACTAAGGTGTTTACTGCCATTCATTTGGTTGTAAACGATCGCTACATTGCGGAAGACATCTTCCAGGAAACTTTCCTGCGTGTCATCCACACCTTACAAAAAGGGAAGTACGAAGAATCTGGTAAGTTTCTTCCATGGGTAATTCGTATTGCCAGAAACCTGGCGATGGATTATTACAGATGTACTAAACGTATGCCAACAATCTCTTCAAGTGAAGATGAAGACATCTTCGCAAACATGAGATTCTCTGAAAACAATTCTGAAGAAGATGCCATCAGAAAGCAAAGAAAAGATGGTTTGAGAGAATTGATTAAAATGCTTCCTGCTGATCAGAAAGAAGTTTTAATTCTCCGTCACTACGGTGATTTAAGCTTTAAAGAAATCGCAGAAGTATGCAATTGCAGTATCAATACCGCCCTTGGCAGAATGCGTTATGCGCTCATTAATCTTAAAAAGATGATTGGCGAGAAAGCTGCCTATCTTCAAGGATAAACGCCATTTATAAAGATAATCTGAAAAGCCGAATCATTGTGTTCGGCTTTTTTTTTGTTAAAATTTTCAGAATCAGGCAATATTAATGTTATTTAATCGTTGATAAATGCAAACACCAATTTGCTTATGCAACAAAATTTTACTCAAGAAGACGTTATTTTATACATTTACAATGAACTTGATCCTGAGAAAAAGCCTGCAATGGAGATGGCTATTGCCTCAGATCCTGAATTGCTGAAATTCTTCCAGAAAGCAACGATGCTGCAACATCAGCTCGACCTGATTGCGGATGAACCAGATAGCACCGTAATTAGCATTCTGAACGAGGAGTCGCGTTCGAACTCTCTTGAAATGCACTAAAAAAATCGTTGATTAACTGATCAGAAGTCTAATCCCAAAGAGAAGCTTGTGATACCCTTTTGGAATTTGTTTTCTACAATTCCCCAGCCCCGGTCCATTTTAATATAGTGACCGAGTATCTTGGCCCTTATCCCAAATCCAAATCCATATAATATGGGATCTCTCTGAGATTTTACTGTAATGGTGTACTGCTGTGAACTGACTATTACAGTGTTAAATGGATTGCTAATGCTATAAGGCGAATTGCCTTTCCAGGCTGTTCCTATATCCGCAAATCCTATCATCATCACACTCCTGAAAAACTCACTGCTTATCGGTTTCTGAATTAAATAAGTGAAAACCGGTACCCTTAGCTCGGTGTTTAATAGCAGAAATTTATTGCCGGCTCTCGAATTTCTGAAAAATCCACGGGCTGGTGCTGTAATAGTTTGAAAGGCATAATCAGTAAAATCTGGTCCGGAATAAGTCGGACTGTTATAGTTAAACACTTTATTGGAGTCTACATTGGTTAGCCAGTTTTCTACTCCCCCCATATAGTACACCGTTTTCTGAGTGCCAAATGAGGCGGCTCCACTGAACCTAACTGCCAGATAAATCTGTCTGTGCAATTTCTGATACACCCTGAAATCAAACCCATTATTAGAAATGAATTCAAAATTCCCCTGTTTGTAATAGTTTTCGTTGTATACCTTGAATCGTAAACCCTGAAATAAGTTCAGACCATTACTTCTTACATTGTCAAATACATATTCAAAACCATTTCCGAAATAGAAATTGTTGATTGG
>JBJTNS010000315.1:0-2990 GCA_046074245.1 Chitinophagaceae bacterium
TGAGCTTCTTCTATTGTCATAAGACGATAATTGGTGTTAAGCTGAGTGTTGTGCGGCTAACCAACGCTCTGCATCTAAGGCTGCCATACATCCGCTTCCGGCTGCTGTTACTGCCTGTCTGTATATTTTATCCTGTGCATCACCGCAGGCAAAAACACCTTCTATATTGGTGTAACTGGATCCTGGTTTGGTAATCAGATAACCTTGCTCGTCCATGTCCAGATACCCTTTGAAAATCTCGGTATTGGGTGTATGTCCAATGGCGACAAAGAATCCGGTAACCGGAATCTCTTTAGTGCTGCCATCTATGGTGTTTTTTAAACGAACGCCTTCTACTACAGTATCACCTAAAATTTCGTCTGTAACACTGTTGAAATGGATTTCAATATTCGGTGTTGTTTCAACTCTGTGCTGCATTGCTTTAGAAGCTCTGAAAGTATCTTTCCTGACAATCATGTGAACTTTGGTACACAATTTTGCCAGATAACTTGCCTCTTCACATGCCGTATCCCCGGCACCTACAATGGCCACATCCTGGTTGCGATAGAAAAATCCATCACAAACTGCGCAGGCACTTACACCACTGCCGTTTAATTTTTGCTCACTTGGAATTCCTAACCATTTTGCACTGGCACCCGTTGCTATAATAACAGCTTGTGCTTTGATGGTTTTTTTCTCGTCTATAATACATGTAAAAGGACGTGCACTAAAGTCAACTTTAGTGACCATTCCATATCTGACATCTGCTCCTAATCTGACAGCTTGCTGCTTAAAATTGTCCATCATTTCCGGACCCTTTATACCATCCGGATATCCTGGATAGTTTTCAACTTCTGTTGTAATGGTTAACTGACCGCCTGGTTGTAGTCCTTCATACATCACTGGCTTCATATCCGCTCTTGCTGCATATATGGCTGCAGTAAAGCCGGCAGGACCGCTTCCGATGATTAAACACTCTACATTTTCAACTTCTTGATTCATGCCTGCAAAATAAGGCATTATTTATTTTCTGCAAAAATTGAACCTGCCAATGTGGATATTGTTTTAGTAAATATGTACGTAAATGAATCTTTTGCCCCTTCCTTTTTTTAACTAAAAAAAAAATTTCACGGGTGTTAATTGAATTGTTTTATTCCAACACACCCTGTCAGGGTGTGTTGTTAAAATAACTATTGAATGTTAATTGATTGAAATTCATTGTCGAAATTGTAGAATATAATATTACAAAACACCCTGACAGGGTGTTTCAAAGTAAAATAATTATAATTATACCATTCTCAATTTCTACTCAAGTCACTCCTATATCTCCGTCTCCTGCTTCTCTTTTTGCTTCTTAGTCGTTATACCCGTACTGATACCAAAATAGATATCTGCACCATAGATATTGTTAGATTTTATCTGTCCAATGATGTTGTCTGAACCGACGAAAACAGGACCAATCCTTAAATAAAATCCTAATCTTCCATTTCGGTAATCATTCATCAAACCTATTGGTAATGCTACTTCTATTAATTTGGTCTCTAATCTTGGAATCAACATTAAATACGATGCTCTTCTTACACCTATACTGCCTTTTCCTCTTAAATCCTGCGACAGATTGGCGCCAACAAAAAACATCTTGAATAGATTGTAATCGAATTGCAAATTTAGTGTGGTAGGCAAATTAGATACTACAGATTTTGCAGTAGTATCTACTGTAAATAATGTGCGCATCACACTGTCGGTATAGGCTAAACCTCTGTCTTCCCCGGCCGACCAGGCGCTGGCAAATCCCGGTGTCATTACAAAATACTTATCGCTGCCTGTGTTGGTAATTCTGGTATTTCTTAAATTCTGATCGTACTTAATACTTCCAATATCCAATAAGCTAATGCCGCCTTTGAATAAATAGGCATTCTTGCCGTTCGTAATCCTCCTGGTACCTTTAGGATTGTATTCAAAACTGGCACCCAAATCAAACCCAAACCCTTTGCCGTTTAACTTGCTGTTTAATACATCAAAATTAACGGCTCCTATGTTCTGAAATTGTCTGATATCGGTATATCCATATTCTACATCCGTTTGCCCGAATACAATGGTGTCGGTGCCTGGTGTCTTTATCATTAAACCTCTGTTCTTAATGTATCCCGTACCATAACCCAGCAATAACTTAGGTGTTGATCCTATTTTTAAAACAAATGTTTCGCTCTTCATTAATGTTTGTGCCAAAGTCAATCCAATTTCTCCATATGCATTCATATTAATCGTAAAGGCATTGTCTCCAAAGGTGCTGCCAACCTGGAACTGGTTCGGACCACTGAAAGTAACGGATCCTTTTGAACTGTCAATGCCATATCTCGCCAGTCGCGCCAAAGGCTCTGCCACATCATTTACCTGAAAACTAATCGTATTCTTGTACTGCAGTCCAATAGCAAAACTTTTACCGATTCTGTACATAAAACCCGGACCTCTGGTCTGTAAATAGATACTGGCATTTTTGGGTTTGTTGTTTACATTTTCTTTTAACCAGTCATCGTTAAACACCAATTGATTGTTAGCATTCTTGTATTGCTGAGGGATATTGCCCGTCAATAAATTGACAAATGGGAATGGAAAATTTAATTTTAAATAATCATTGTTAAAACCCAGTCCCGCAGTTAGTCCGTTGACATACATGCGATGTCTGGCATTAGCAATATTGGCTGGATTATATCCGGCCATATGGATGCCTCCATAATTACTCTGCTGTAAGCCTACAAAGGTTTGTGCTGAAATCCTGCTAATCTGAAAAATTGTGAGGAAAACAAAAATCTGGATGGTGTTTTTAATCGTCATTTGTATTTATTTTGTGTCATGCTTGATCAGTTGAAAACTTCGCGTCTTTTAGCCTTCTGTGCTTTCAGTATCGCATTATCCATCATTCTGGATGCCTTCGGTGCACATTGGCTGAAAAATATTTTGTCAGAACAAAAACTCGAAGTGTTTCATAAAGCTAACCGATACCTGATGTT
>JBJTNS010000316.1:0-10765 GCA_046074245.1 Chitinophagaceae bacterium
CAGATTCCATCAGGTTTTCCGGCAATGGTTATACCAGCTGATAATCCTATGACAGTAGAAGGAGTGGCTTTGGGGAAACGTTTGTTTTTTGATCCGATTTTGTCGGGTAATAATACAATGTCTTGTGCCACCTGTCACATGCAAAAATTCGGATTTTCGGATAGTACTAACCAGTTCAGTACCGGCATAGACGGATTAAAAGGTCCGCGTAATGCAATGCCTTTAATCAATCTGGGCTGGGCCAGTAACTTTTTCTGGGATGGTGGTGCGGCGAATTTAGAATCGCAGGTTGTCGGTCCGATTCAAAATCCTCTCGAAATGCATCAGGATATAGCTGGAGCTGTAGCTGAACTGAATGCTCATCCCGACTATCCTGCCTTGTTTAAAAAGGTATATGGTGGGAATGTTATCACTACTTCAATGCTGATGCGTGCCATCGCTCAGTTTGAGCGTACTTTAATTTCCGGAAATTCGAAATATGATCAGTATATCAAAGGAGATTATACACTAACAGCTGCTGAAAATCGCGGTTTGAATTTGTTTATAGATCCAAAGAAAGGCGACTGTAATCATTGCCATGTGCTAGGAGGAACTTTTACCGATTTTGAATACAGAAACACGGGCTTAGATAGTATTGCTGTCGATGCCGGCAGGGAGTTAATTACCCTGAAAGTGCCAGACAGAGGACGTTTTAAGACCCCTTCTTTGCGCAATATTTCGGTAACCGGACCATATATGCATGACGGCAGATTTAAAACTCTGGAGGAATGTATAGAACACTATAACACTGGGTTTAGATACACAGAGAATCTTGATCCAAATTTAGAACATTCTATAAAGGGTCGTTTAAACAGCAACGAGATAAGTGATATTGTAGCGTTTTTACATACACTAACCGATGATGAATTTCTGAATAATCCGGCGTTTAAGCCTTAACATATTGCCTGTGCGACTTCTTAAAGAACGCTGACTTTAAGACACCCCGTAGTGAAAGCTCCGGGGCGCACAGGTTTAATAAAAAAGCCCCTGTTTTGCAGGGGCTTTTCTTATTAGTCTTTAGAATAATTATCCATTCATGCTTACCAAAAACTCGTTGTTGTTTTTGGTGCCTTCCATGTATTTCAACATCATTTTCATTGCTTCTTCACTGTTCATGTCTGCAAGGTGGTTTCTTAATACCCACATTTTTTGCATCGTGCCTTTGTCCAGCAACATATCATCACGTCGGGTACTTGAACTTACGATATCAATCGCAGGGTAAATACGTTTGTTAGACAGTTTTCTGTCCAATTGTAATTCCATATTACCAGTACCTTTAAATTCTTCAAAAATAACTTCATCCATTTTGCTGCCTGTGTCTGTCAGAGCAGTAGCAATAATGGTTAACGAACCACCATTTTCGATGTTACGGGCAGCACCAAAGAAACGTTTAGGTTTCTGTAAGGCATTGGCGTCGACACCACCAGAGAGGATTTTACCAGATGCTGGCTGAACTGTGTTGTAGGCTCTTGCCAGACGGGTGATAGAGTCGAGTAATATAACAACATCGTGTCCGCTTTCGGTTAAGCGTTTAGCTTTTTCAAGAACGATATTGGCAAGTTTGACGTGCTTGTCAGCAGGTTCATCAAATGTACTTGCAACAACCTCAGCTTTTACGCTTCTGGCCATATCTGTCACCTCTTCCGGACGCTCATCAATTAAAAGGATAATCATGTATACTTCCGGGTGGTTGGCGGCTATGGCATTTGCAAGGCCTTTTAGAAGTTGTGTTTTACCTGTTTTTGGTTGCGCTACAATCAGTCCGCGCTGACCTTTACCGATAGGTGAGATAAGGTCGATGATACGGTTGCTGTAATTGTCGTTTTTGTCAACCAGATTCAGTTTTTCATCAGGGAATAACGGAGTCAGGTGTTCAAAAGAAACACGGTCTCTGATTTGTTCGATGGTTTTACCATTTATTTTTTCAACTTTCACCATGGCGAAGTATTTTTCACCTTCTTTTGGCGGACGGATTGTGCATAAAACAGTGTCTCCGGTTTTTAAACCATGTGAACGAACCTGATGAGGAGCCAGATAGACATCATCGGGAGAGGCCATGTAGTTGTAATCTGAAGATCTCAGGAAACCAAACCCATCCTGAACAACTTCCAGTACCCCCTGGGTAGTAACAACACCTTCGAGTTCCAGTAGTTGCTGAATACGGTCGCGTTTAGCAGCTTCTTTTTCCTGTCTTTCTCTTTCCTGACGCTCTCTCTCCTGACGTTGCTGCTCCTGATGACGCTGATGCTCTTCGTTGTTGTGTTTGTCGTTATTGTTATTGTGTTTGTCGTTGTTGTGTTTCTCGTGTTTGTGATGATGCTTTGGTCTTTCGTTCTGAACGACAGGCTGTGCATCATTCACCACGTTGTCATTGATAGATTCATTAACAGACTCAGTAGAGTCAGATTCCATATTTATTACCGGAGTTTGAGAGAACTCTTCTTCCGGAGCAGAGATTTCTATTGGTTCTTTTTCAAATTCTGCAATTTCTTCTTTGATGCCTTTAGAGTCTTTCGGGGCCTCCTGACTGGTTTCTTCTTTTGTTTTTTTAGCTTTAGGCGTTCTTGCTTTCTTAGCTTTTGGTTCAGACTGAGAAGGTTTGTCGAGTTCGCTTAGTCTGGCAACAAGTTGCTCATGTGTCATTTCTGAAGCGCCTTCGATGCCGACAGCTGAGGCGATTACTTTTAGTTCTTCTAGTGGTTTGCTTAATAGGTCTTTGTTATCCATTAGTAAATTGGATTAAATAAATGAATTATAGATGTTTTGAAAAACAAAATATGAGTTAACAAAATTTGTGGGGGTGTTGAGAATGAATTCTAAGGCAGAAAGACTTCCTGCTTCAACACTGCAATGATAGTATAAAAACGGGAATTAAAAAATTTATTTTAATTCGACGCTTTATCACTGGCCTCAATGGCTTTCTTCCTTTGTTTTTTGGTAAAAGGAATTGGGATGTATTTCTGAGGGAATTTGTTAAGGTCTTTCAGGAGTTTATCCAGGTCGGCGGCCGTATTATTAAGATTGTTATACAGGGCTTTGTCGTTAACCAGTAAGCCAAGTGAGCCTTCTCCTTTGTTGATTTTATCCATTAGTTCACTTACTTTAGCAAGTGTAGCGTTGGCTTGTTCAACTGTCTCTTTTAGTTTTAACGCCGCTAAATTGTCTGTCGTGGTTTTTAAGTTCGCCATGATGAGCGATATGCGTTCGTTGTTATTTTTAAGATTGCTTGTTATGCTCTCGACATTGCTGAGGATGCCAGTTAACTTCGGCATGTTTTGTTCAAGTAAAGCTGAGGCATTATCGCTGGTGCGGGTGAAAGATTTTAAAGATGAATTTAAACTGGCAATGGATTTATTGAGTTCGCCATTCGCTAACAAACTGTCCAGAGAAGTTACAATACTGTTAATTTTGGCATTCAGTGGTTTTAAAACATTGCTGACAGACTCCATAATAGTGGTGTCTTTGATGGATAAGAGTGTCTGACCATTGTCGGCAAGAAGGCTTTGCTTACTCATGATTAAATTCAATGCTTTACCACCTAGTAAAGCAGAACTAACTTTGATCGACGAGAAAGAAGGTATGTCTATGTCTTCGTTGATGACAAAATACACTTTGAATTTTCCCTGAGGTTTAGCCATTTCAATGTCGGTTACATTACCAACTTTGTAACCATTGTATAAAACAGGGGTGGAAGTGCTAATTTCGTTGACATCATCCAAAACAACATTCAGGGTATATTTCTTAGAAAAGAAACTGCCTCTTCCAGCCATATAGTTGTATCCTAGAACGAGAAATGTAATGGCTATGGCGGCCAGTGCGCCTACTTTCGACTCATTTGATACTTTAAATGCCATGGATGAATATTGGCAAAGATAATACCATTCAGGACAGATTTCCAATTAATGTATCTGCGGGTGGTGTTGAAAACAATCGAATAGAATAGCCAAATGGACATTTGAGATAGTAGTATTTTTTCTGTATCCTTGTGTTTCGAATTTAATTGTATGTCTAAAAATAAACATCCCAAGGCTTTGCCTTACCTGTTTTTTGCCGAAATGTGGGAGCGTTTTGGTTATTATTTAATTATTGGAATTTTTACCCAGTACCTCATGGAGAAATGGGATGGTGGTGGTTTTGCTATGGATAAAAAAGGGGCTTATGATATTTATGGAACTTTTATAGCCTTTGTGTTTTTAACACCTTTTGTTGGCGGATTGATAGCCGACAGAAAGCTTGGTTATGTTAAATCGGTTATTATTGGGGGTCTGCTGATGGGCATTGGTTATTGCGGTTTGTCGGTTCATAATCTGACAATTTTTTATATTTCATTAGCTTTAATTATCCTCGGAAATGGGTTCTTTAAACCTAATATTTCTACCTTGCTTGGAAACTTATACAATCAGGAAGAATACAAAAGCTCTAAGGATTCAGGGTATAATATTTTCTATATGGGCATCAATGTCGGAGCTCTGATTTGCAATTTTATTGCGGCTTATCTGAGAAATAAGTATGGCTGGGGCTATGCATTTCTGGGTGCTGGTATCGGGATGTTTCTGGGCTTAATAGTATTCCTTATAGGGATGAGACACTACAAGGCAGGAGATGTGATCAAAGAGGCAACACCAGAAGATGTGCCTCTTAATAAAATATTTTTAACCATCTTTTTACCTGCCATAGTTTTTGGTGCAATCGGTTGGTTTATTCCGGGGGATATTCTTGGTAGCGATAGTTCTGATGCCTTTATTTTCTCTACACTTCCTGTTATCTATTTTTATATTTCCTTATATGTTAAAGCTTCAGAAAAAGACAAGAAACCCATTTCTGCTTTGCTTGTGGTGATGCTTGTCTCTGTAATGTTCTGGGCCGTATTTAAACAAAACGGAACAGCACTAACCACCTGGGCGAAATATTATACAGACAGAGAAGTGCCGGCGTTTGCGGAGGCAGGACTGGATAGTTTGAAACTTATGGAGACCATTAAAACAGGCGTAGATTCTGTTGATCGGTTTGATGACAATTTTAATCTGGTTAAAGTTAATAAAGTTGTACAGCGGGAGGTCGGAAGAAATATTTATTTACGCAATTCCGGATATGATACTGCCAATTTAAAAGCTGAAATTAAAGTAGCCAATACAGAGCTATATCAGTCGATCAATCCGTTCTGGGTTGTGGCACTTACTCCTCTTGTAGTAGCCTTTTTTATGTGGATGAAACGCAGAGGCAAAGAGATAAGTACCCCTTCTAAAATTGCCTGGGGTTTATTTATATCTGCCCTGTCTCCACTGGTAATGGTAGCAGCAGTCTACTATTGTCACAACGGTGCCGAAAAAGCGAGTTCCTGGTGGCTATGGGGTACTTATGGTGTGGTAACTGTAGGAGAGTTGTTTCTGAGTCCGATGGGCTTAAGTCTGGTCTCTAAACTGAGTCCGCCCCGCCTGACTGCCCTTATGATGGGTGGATGGTTTTTAAGTACGTCTATTGGTAATAAACTTTCAGGAATCTTAGCTTCAATGTGGGATGGCTACGGGCATAAGTCTAATTTTTTCCTGACCAATACTTTTCTGCTTCTTGCGGCCGCAATCATCATTTTTGTATTGTTAAAGTGGCTGAATAAAATTTTTAAAGAACACGCAAATTAGGTTGCTCTCAAGGCAGAAACCTGATGTAAGAAAATAATAATTTGAAAAATGTTCGAATTATTATATTTTTACAAAGTACATGCTCTCTTTTGTCATAAAAAGATGACAGAGTTTTATATATGCTTATGAAAAGACACTACCTTCTACTGGCAATTACTTGCACATTGTTAATTTCTGCTCCTCTAATGGTTAATGCACAGGTGCTTACCATAGGTAATGGCAGTTTTACAGGTTCAAACTTTGCGGGTCCGGCTAACACAAGTACAATTGCCAATGCGGCTTCCCGCTACGCCTATATTTATCCTGCCAATACGCTCACGGGATTATTGCATGGTGATACCATCCGAAGTATTGCATTCTTCAGAAATTCGGGTGCCAGCATAGGTGGTAATAGCAATATGCGTATTTTTATTCGCACTACAGTCAATACTAACTATGGTAACCGCAATGTGAACTGGGTGAATTTAACACAATCTACAGGAATGAAAAAGGTGTATGATCAGAACCCTTCATCAGATATAGGTTCCAGTAATACCTGGGTGCGATTTACCTTTTCAACCCCATATGTTGTAGATACAGTATTTGGGAAAAACCTTGAATTGCTGGTGGAATACACGCAGGCATCTGCCCAGTCAGAGAGTATTTTCTGGAGTTATGAAAGCAGCTCGACTGTAAATGGTTTTGCCTCAAATCAGTGTAAGTTTGTACGGACTAATGGTGGAACACTTACAGATACCACTAACTCGAGCACTGAGCTGCATCCGAGTCTGAGAATAGAATTTCCAAGAACAGATTTTGATATCATGCTGACTAAAGTATACAGTCTGGGTAAGTTGCCAGTACCACAGGGCAATCCGGATACTGTAAAAGCTATAGTAATTAATGTCGGAAAGAAATCTGCTAATATTAAATTATTTTTAGAAAGCAGAGGTGTCAATAATCTTATCGATTCGGCCTCGTATACACTAAGTTCTCTTGAGGAGAGAACGGTGAATCTGCCTCTGTTGTACCCTGCAAATTTAGGCTTTGATACTTTGATTGCCAGGATGCAGAATGACGATGATAATTCTAATAATTCATCAGTCAGCTATCGCATTGCTACAGAGTTTATGTATTCATACAAGGATCCCACCCGTCCGGTAGCTGGCGGAATCGGATTTAACGGAACGACCGGAGATTTTGTTGCCAAGTTTTATTCATCATCATCTAAAAAAATCAACCAGATCAGTGTAGCTTTTTCTGGCGCTAATCAACGATTCCAGTTGGGTATATGGAAAGCAGACGAAGTTAACGGAAAACCGGGAACGAATGTGTGGAATTCTGATACGATGATGCCTCAGCCAAGTTTTATAACGCCGGTAGATCCACCTGTTACAGTGAATGGCAATTTCTATGTTGGTGTTCGTCAGATTGGAACCATCAATGTAGGGTTTGGTTATCAGCCCGATGTTCCCGTAAGAAAAAATACTTTCTTTTATGCTGCTCCATACGGGGATACTAACTGGGTCGATTTTGCACCAGATGCACCTTTTAAATTTGTTATCGAGCCCCGTATTCAGGCCGCTAATGATGTGGCGGCAATGTCAATGACTTCGCCAGGTGATACCGTGTGGCTAAATGGAGTTCAGACCATGGCTCCTAAAGCAAAATTTATTAATTATGGCGCCAACGACCAGACAACTGCTTTTCCTGTCAAGATGAATATTTTCAGATATGGAAATCTGGAGTATACTTCTTCAAGAAATATTACTCTTACATCTTCTCAAAGTAAAGTAGTGACATTTGATTCTACTTTCAATCCGCAACTTGCGGGGATCTACGATGTGCAATTGATTACCCGCTTAAGTTCTGATCAGATCAAAGACAATGATACCTTAAAAACCAGAATAGTTGTTGCAGCATTTAAAGATGTTGGTCCCGCCACAATCTTTGACCCAAGCAACGGATACAACTACGAACAGTTTGTAGATACCATCTTCCCGACAGTTTTTATTCAGAATTACGGTCTGGATAATCAGGGCCCTTTTGGTGTAAGGGCCGAAATTTACGACAGCACCAACACTTTGATTTATTCAGATTCAAAGAGCTATACGTTGACAGCATTAAATAGTATTCTTGCCTCTTTTAAGCCTTTTCCGTGTGATGTAAAAGGGAAGTATTTCTTCAGAGCATTTACTCAGTTAGGGATAGATGTTGACAAAACTAATGATACCGTATTCAGAAATTTTAAAATTGTGAGAAGTAATGATGTTGCCATTACTTCGGTGGTATACCCAGAAAATGGCAAGTCGTATGCCCCGCCTGTAGCAGTAAAGAAACCTTCGGCAGTACTCGAGAATCTGGGAGATTTTAATCAGGGGACACCTTTCTGGAGCTATTGTGAAATTGAGTACAACAACACGCAAATTTACCGCGATTCTTTTAGTATCAGTAGTTTTAAAGGCAGTCCGGAAACTTTGTTGTTTAAAAACTTTCAGCCAACATTTAAGGGATACTACAAGGTAAAAGTATACACGAGTTTATTTGAAGATCAGTTTCATAAAAACGATACCATGATCAGTGTATTTGCAGTGGGATTGCCAGATGATGTTCAAATGGTAGCAATAGCACCAACGCCTGCCACTTCACTTCAACTGAATACCGCAATACCAACTAGCTTTACTCTGAAGAATAATGGATACAATCCGCAAAACACGCCTTTCCCAGTAATCTATAAAGTTACTCAGGGTGCCAGTATAAAGTATGTAAAAGTTAAAATGGTTAACATTGATAGTGGAGAGACAAAGACTTTTGTAATTGATACAACACTAAAACTGGATAATATGAATCCATATACTGTTTCAGTTTATACCAGTTTAAGCAAGGATTTTAATAAAACGAATGATACCATTAATGGTGTTTTCGGTGTAGTAAAAGATTTGGATATCAGTGTCGAGAAAATTGTTTTCCCAACAGCGTCAGATACCTTGCTGGTTAATACCCAGAATGTAACTCCAAAGGTAAGTGTCAGAAACCTGGGAGACAGTCTTTATAAGGGACGTTTTCAGGTGGTGTTTAAAATCAGCAATGCACAGAACGGAGTGGTATTCTACAATAAAACAATTGATACCACAATGTCTGATAGCGGACATTTATTCCTTGATTTCCCGATTTTCGGCGTAAGCAATTCGCCGGTTCAGATTAAGTTGTTGAGTTATGTTACTGCATTAAACGACCAGGAACGCAATAATGATACTGCCAGAGAAAATAGTCGGTTTATGATTAAATACGATGCTCAGGCCTTGTCTGTTCAGGTGCCGGCTTCAGGGGCGGTATATACCAATACAACTTCATCACTTACTCCAAGAATAACAGTAAAAAGCAATGGGGTTTCAGTACTGCCAGTATTTTTTGCCAGAGCGATTATTAAGTATCAGGATACGACTACGAAATCAGAGGTAGAGGTATATAGGGATAGTATTACTGTTGATGGATTAGGAGCTGGTTTGAGCAGGGTATCAGACTTGCTTAAAACTTTCAATGTTTCTGCCATGCCAAACGGCGATTATAAATGTTATTTGGACATTTTAAGTGCCTACGATCAGGTGTTTAATAATGACAAGACCAATATAGCCTTTAAAATTAATCGCAGCAGCAGCATTCATGCTCTATCAGTTTCCGATATTGTCATCTATCCAAATCCGAGCAGCGATTTTATCCATATTCTAAGGGTGAGCAATAATCAGCAAACAGAAATGTCAATCTGTGATGTTTATGGCAGAGAGATAAAGACACTGGTTTTACAGGATGAAATAACTCAGGTGGACATTCGTGATTTAAGTGCGGGCGTCTATTTTGTTAAAATTGGTAATGGGTTAATAAAATTTGTTGTTGAGTAGTTGCAATTGTGTAATTTTGCACTAAGATGTTAGAGGCAATCGTCAACGGCAAAACTGTACAAGTAGACTTTTCTGGAAATGAAGTTTCAGTGAATGGGAATACTTCTGTTCTGGATATATTGCAAATCCAGGATGGAAAATATTTTCATCTGATTTACAATCAGCAATCCTATATGTTTGAGATTTTAGGATTCGATAAGGATACTAAAACTTACAAGATTGGCTACGATGGCAGAAGCTATGAGATTGGCATCAAAGATCGCTTTGATCAGTTGTTGAAGAGTATGGGACTAGATCAGGCGACTAAACCAAAAATCAACGAAGTGAAAGCCCCGATGCCCGGACTGGTTCTCAGTATTAAAGTCAGCGAAAATCAGGAAGTGAAGAAGGGTGATCCAATTCTGATTCTCGAAGCTATGAAGATGGAAAATGTCATTAAGTCGCCGATCGATGGCGTCATCAAACAAGTAGTTGTCTCAGAAAAGCAAGCCGTTGATAAAAATCAGTCACTGATAACTTTTATTTAAACAGCTTATGAAATATACTAAACACTTCATCATCGTATCAGCTGTGCTGATACTCTTATCATCCTGTGGTAGCCTGAGCATTTCTCAGAAAAGATACAGCAGGGGCTTAAACATCGACTGGTTCGCTGGTAAAGACGAAAAAACAACTAAAGTGGCCAAACCACGCCAGGTTAAAGTTAAGGTTACTCCTGAGAATGTAATTACAGAATCTGAAACTTCTGAGACAGAGGTGGCAGTGGAGGATGCATTGCCTGAAACTGTAACTCCTTCTCTGGAGGCAGTGCCAGAAACGGTAAATGTAACATCAAGTACTGATTTACAGCCCAAGTTAAAACCTCAGAAGCAAAATAAAGCTTCATTGCTTAATATTACTCAAAAAAGTACTCAGCCTTTAAAGATAAAGCAGATAAAAGAAGCGATTAAAGCCGCAAAAGCCAATGATGTTGATCTGGAAACCATTGTGTTGATTATTCTCAGTATTGTATTGCCACCATTGGCGGTTTTTCTTTACTACATGGAAGCCAATGGTCAGTTTTGGTTAAATCTTTTGATTTACCTGCTGGGTGTAGTAGCATTCCTCTACTTATCTAAATTTTTCTACTTGCTTGCAGTTATCCATGCATTGCTCGTCGTTTTAGGCATGCTGGGCTAATTTCTTGCATAGTTCAGAAATTATTATCTA
>JBJTNS010000317.1:0-3900 GCA_046074245.1 Chitinophagaceae bacterium
GCTGGAAAAGATTCAGGATGATAAAAAAAATGGCAAAAAAGTAGTTTTCACCAATGGCTGTTTTGATATACTGCACAAAGGGCATGTCGACTATCTGGCAAAAGCCGCAGATAAAGGGGATGTTCTTATTGTTGCTGTTAATACAGACGACTCAATAAAACGATTAGGAAAGTCTCCTTCCCGTCCGATACAGGATCAGGACGCCAGAGCTTATCTGATTGCAGCACTCGAAAGCGTAAGTTACGTGATTCTATTTAATGAGGATACACCCAAAGAACTGATAGATGCTGTTATTCCAGACGTACTTGTTAAAGGTTCCGATTATAAGCCCGAAGCTATCGTAGGGTATGATACTGTCACTAAAAATGGAGGTAAGGTTGAAACCATCGATTTTATCGAAGGCTATTCAACAACCTCTATAGAGAAAAAAATAAAAAATTCTTAAAACCTTACACTCAGTCCGCCTTGCACCAGTGATTTCGCCGGACCGAATTCTGTGTATAATCCAATATTGTCCGTTAGGAAATACCTCAGGCCTATGGTAGTCTCAAATCCAATTTTACTTAAATTCGGTAACTTAATGCTAGGAGTGAATTCTGAATATTGAGAAGAGACATTCAGTTTACCAAACCTTAATCCTAAACCCATTCCAAGATATATATCTAAGTCTTTATTTTTTTCTGGATTGATAAAATGCAGATTGACCCGCGCATTGAAAGCGGTATTGTTGCTTTTTATGTCAATATTATTTGGTAATACTATGCCATTTACCGTATCCAGAACGTCTTCTACATATGATACATGATAACTCATGTTATTAATGTTTAAACCCAGACTGAGAAATGAGTTTACGCGATTTTCGTATTTTAAGTGGTACGGACCTTTGCCATCCACATTGAAGTTCTTTTTAGATTCGTAAATATTAAAAAATGCCACAGGTAAATTAGGAAATCCAGCACCTATGCTAATAGTGTTTTTAAAAGTGATATCTGATTGTGCCTTTAACGAAACGGCCGCAAAAAGCAGGACGAAGATGAGTGGTTGTGATTTGATTGACATAATTAAAATTCAGAATTAAATTCTATGCGCTTGCCATGACCAAAGTCAATAATCCTGCCATTGTCATATGCCAGATGTCCATTGATGAAAGTTTTATCGATACTATATTGAAACGTGTGGTTTTCAAACGGACTCCAGCCACATTTATACAATAAATTATCTCTCGTTACAGTATGGTCTTGTTTCTTAACCAGAACAAGGTCGGCGTAATATCCTTCTCTTATAAATCCGCGGTCTTTCACTCTGAAGAGAATGGCCGGATTGTGAGACATCTTCTGAACCAGCATTTCAAGACTGATTTTACCTTGTGCATAAAAGTCGAACATCGCCTGAATACTATGTTGAACAAGCGGACCACCAGATGGAGCACGTGAGTATGGTTCTTCTTTTTCTTCTATGGTGTGAGGAGCATGGTCAGTAGCAATCACATCTATTCGGCCCTCAAGAAGCGCTTTCCATATGCCTTCTCTGTCGCTCACAGATTTAATGGCTGGATTCCATTTGATCCAGTTGCCCTTTTCTGCATAATCTTCGTTGCTAAACCACAAGTGGTGGATACAAGCTTCAGCCGTAATACGCTTTTGCTCAAGTGGCATTATATCAAACAATGCCGTTTCTTTTGCTGTTGAAATATGCAGAACATGCAGTCGTGTGTCGTGCTTTTTAGCTAATTCTACTGCCATACTGCTGCTTAAATAACAAGCTTCCTCACTTCTGATTTTATCGTGAAAGGTGGCATTCAGACCGTCACCGAATTCTGCCATGTGCTGATTAAAGTTTCTCACCACAGTGTCTTCATCTTCACAATGTGTGGCTATCAGTAAAGGTGAATTAGCAAAAATATGTTCCAGAATTTTAGGGTCGTCTACCAGCATATTGCCAGTACTACTGCCCATGAAGATTTTAATGCCACAAACATTGCGACCATCGGTGCGCATAACCTCATCGTAGTTGCTATTAGTGGTACCCATAAAAAATGAGTAGTTGGCTAAAGATCCTTTCGAAGCGATATCGTACTTGTCCTGCAATAGCTCTTGTGTTGTCGCCTGTGGCTTTGTATTCGGCATCTCAAAAAAACTGGTGACTCCACCAGCAACGGCAGCGCGACTTTCAGTAAAAATATTACCCTTATGCGTCAGTCCCGGTTCTCTGAAATGCACCTGATCGTCTATAGCACCCGGCATCAGATACATGCCTTCAGCATCAATTACCGTAGCGTTTTTCGTACTTACAGAACTATCAATGCGCTCAATACGCTCGTCTTTAATTAACACATCTTTAACTTCAACATTGCCTTCATTAATGATGGAGGCATTTTTAATCACATACGATTTCATTACTGCAAAGTAAGTAAACTATCCTTAAAAAGTAAAGGAATTTAAGTGATAGCTGATGTTTTTATATTTAGCAATCCTCAACTATCTTCGCAGTCTCAAAATGAATCAGGAAGAATTATTTAAAAACATCATTTCCCATAGTAAAGAGTATGGGTTCATATTCCAGTCGAGCGAAATTTACGATGGCCTTAGTGCCGTTTACGATTATGGTCAGATGGGCGCCGAACTGAAGAAGAATCTTAGAGAATTCTGGTGGAAAAGCATGGTGCAAATGCATCAGAATATAGTGGGAATTGATTCTGCTATCTTTATGCACCCTACTACATGGAAAGCCAGCGGTCACGTCGATGCTTTTAATGATCCACTAATTGATAATAAAGATAGCAAAAAGCGCTACAGAGCAGATGTTCTGATTGAAGACCATATCGCTAAAATATTAGCTAAAGCTGATAAAGAAGTTGAGAAAGCAGCCAAGAAATTCGGAGAAACTTTTGACGAAACTCTTTACCGTCAAACTAATGGAAGGGTAGTGGAATACACTTCTAAAGCAACTGAAATCGAAAATAGATTTAAAACAGCTTTAGAAAATAATCAGCTTGACGAAGTAAGAAATATTATAATCGATTGCGAAATAGTTTGTCCGATTTCTGGTACTAAGAACTGGACAGAGGTCAGACAGTTTAACCTGATGTTCTCTACCCAGATGGGTTCAGTAAGCGAAGATTCGGGCACTATTTATCTGCGTCCGGAGACAGCCCAGGGGATTTTCGTTAACTTTCTGAATGTTCAGAAAACCGGCAGAATGAAAATCCCATTTGGTATCGCTCAAACCGGTAAAGCTTTCAGAAATGAAATCGTTGCAAGACAATTTATTTTCAGAATGCGCGAATTCGAACAAATGGAGATGCAGTTCTTTGTTCGCCCTGGTACCGAATTTCAATGGTACAATTACTGGAAAAATACCAGAATGAAATGGCATCAGGCTCTGGGATTTGGGGAGAATAAATATAAGTTTCACGACCATCTGAAACTGGCTCACTATGCCAAAGCTGCTTGTGATATCGAGTTTGAATTTCCTTTTGGTTTTAAAGAACTGGAAGGTATCCATAGTCGCTCCGACTTCGATTTAAAGCAACACGAGGCACATTCTGGTAAAAAATTACAATACTTCGATCCGGAACTTAACGAAAGTTATGTGCCTTATGTGGTAGAAACCTCTATCGGTCTCGACCGCCTTTTCCTTGCTGTAATGTCTCAGGCGTATCGCGAAGAAAAACTGGAAGATGGCAGTTCCAGAGTTGTACTAGGATTGCCTTTCGCGCTCGCTCCAGTTAAAGTAGCGATTCTGCCACTGGTAAACAAAGATGGCTTACCAGAAAAGGCAGAAGAACTGGTTAATTTACTGAAGTATGATTATAATGTATCCACTGAAGCAAAAGATGCTATTGGTAAAAGATACAGAAGGATGGATGCTATCGGCACGCCATACTGTGTTACGGTAGAT